>NZ_JAZHLJ010000004.1:0-171582 GCF_036549495.1 Aurantimonas sp. C2-5-R2 | reverse complement strand
AGTTCGGACGAACGCGTCACGGCCGAACATCGTGGCAAGCTCGCCTACATCTACGTCCGCCAATCTTCCGTGAACCAGGTGCGGCATCATCAGGAAAGCACGGAACTACAATACCGGCTCGTCGATCGTGCCGTCGCTCTCGGCTGGCCGCATGAGCGTGTGCATGTCATCGATGAAGACCTCGGCAAATCCGGATCCGGTAGCGTCGAACGAGCAGGCTTCAGGAAGCTGATTGCCGAGATTGGCCTCGGGAACGCCGGCCTGGTCATCAGCCTCGATGCCTCCCGACTTGCCCGCAACAACCGCGATTGGCATCAGCTCCTCGATCTATGCTCGCTCTTCGGCGTCATCATCGCGGACGGCGAACGCCTTTACGATCCTTGCGCCTACCACGACCGCCTGCTGCTCGGCCTGTCCGGCATCATGAGCGAGGCGGAACTGCATCAGATCAGGCAGCGCCTTCACCTGGGCGAGCGTCAGAAGGCGGCGCGTGGTGAACTGCGCCTTCCCGTTCCCGCCGGACTGGCTCATGATCGCTCTGGCGGGATCATTGTTAATCCCGACGAGGAGGTTCAGGCCAGACTCGGCCTCGTCTTTGGCAAGTTCCGCGAGCTCCAGAGCGCCCGGGCCGTGATGCGCTATTTGCGAAAGAAGGACTTGCCGCTGCCAGTACGTCCCGTCCTTGGCCCGTCGCCCCATGATGTGGTGTGGCGTGAGGCGAACAGCCCGCGGGTGCTCGGCATTCTTCAAAATCCTGCCTATGCCGGGGCGTATGTCTATGGCCGACGGCGGCAGGAAGGCGGGCGAATTCGCCAAGGCGTTTATCGTCCGAAGACGACCAAGGTCCCCATCGCCGACTGGGAGGTCTGCCTTCGCGCCGCCCATCCCGGTTATATCGACTGGGAGGAGTTCATGGAGAACCAGAGGCGATTGGCAAACAATATCAATCGCTACGAAGCTGGTCATTCTGGCGTGCCACGCAAGGGAGCGGCGCTGTTGCAGGGCATTGCGGTATGCGGGCGATGCGGCCGCCGGATGAGCCTGCGCTACAGCGGTCCCGCGGGCGACTATCCCGTCTACACATGTCGCGCCGATCGTGATCATGATGGGGGGCCATTGTGCCAGGAGGTGCGCGCGTTGCCTGTCGATGCCAAGATCGAAGGCATCCTGCTCGATGCCCTGGCGCCGGACAGGATCGCCATTGCCATCGCCGCACTCGGTCAGATTGAAGAGGAGACGCGTCAGCTCGAGCGTCAATGGGCACTGCGGCGCGAACGGGTGCGTTACGAGGCGGAACGAGCACGGCGCCAGTACGATGCGGTCGAGCCCGAGAACCGCTTGGTTGCCCGTTCGCTGGAGCGCGTCTGGGAAGAGAAGCTCCGTGCCGCCGAGGCCATCGAACAGGACTACGAACGCTGGCGCTCCGACGAGCCCCTGGTCTTGAACGAGCCGGATCGCGAGGCGCTGCAGAAGTTGGGCGAAGATCTACCTGGCATCTGGCATTCCTCTTCGACAACTTCAGCCGAACGCAAGAGCATCCTGCGCCTTATCATCAGCGAGGTCGTCCTCGACCAAAAGCGCATTCAGGGCCAAGTCTGGTTCAAGATCCTCTGGCAGACCGGCGCAACGAGCGAGCATTCTTTGCAACGGCGGGTCCACACCTACCGCGACTACATCGACCTCGAACGACTCCGGCAGCGTGTGACGGAGCTCAACGCTGCCGGCAAGATGGACAAGGAAATCGCTGCGGCCCTGAATGCGGAAGGCTTCATCGCGGCGCAAAACTGCACGTTCAAAGGCGACAACGTTTGGCTTCTGCGGGATCGCTGGGGCATTCCCACCGTCAAAATCAACGGCACGAGCGCCAATCCCGCCCAATGGTCGGACGGAACCTACTCCGTCCAAGGCGCTGCCGTCGCTCTCGGCGTTACGCCCCAAACCATCTTCAAATATCTGACCTGCGGCCTGCTCCAAGGCCGGCAATTGGCGAAAGGCCAACCATGGCAGATCGCGTTGACGGATCAGCTGATTGAAACCCTGCGTATCCGCGCACAGCGCAATAGACGATCGAGGAAAAAGGCATCATGAAATCACCGGGGATCCCGCCATGACCGTCGCCGCGATCGACAGGCTCGTCCATCACGCCATTATCCTGGAGATGAACACCGACAGCTATCGGCGAAAAACCGCACAGTCCCGGGATATATCGACAAAAGATAAGCAGACCGCTCATCCTAATTGACGCGCAGTCCTGACCTTGACCTCGCGCGACAATTAGGAAACCTTCGACCTCGACCGCAGGCGCTTATCGTAATTGACGCTGCCGCTCATCCCAATCGTCGCTCTATAGCTATGGCCCGAACGCTGTCGGGCAGGTCGATCGACCCGTCCTGCATGGCGGCGCGGATGTCCTTCAGGTGAGGCATCCCCTGTGCAAACACCAGACCGAACTCGGCCAAATGTCCGCGCAGCGCATTGATCGCCTGCGTGCGCTGCCCGACGAAGCACTGGTGGGTGCGATAAGCGACGGCGCGCGCCTGATGTTCGGCGCTCTTCACGGCTACGTAATGTATGTTCGGTCGTAGTGCCGCTTCGGCGATCGCGGCCGCATCCGCCGCGTCATTCTTCTGCCGCTTCACGAACGGCTTGACGTAGATCGGCGGAATCAGTCGGACTTCGTGTCCGCGGGCTTCGGCCAAGCGCCCCCAGAAGTGGCTCGTCGCGCAGGCCTCCATCGCCACAATGCAGGAGGGCTGCTCCTTCAACAGCATCTCCAGCTTCGTTCGGGAAACCGTGCGATTATATAGAACCGACCCCGCGCGATCCGTTGCGCAGACCTGGAAGCTCCGCTTCGCCAGATCGATGGCCAACATGTATGCGTCTGCCATGTGCTCCTCCTTCGCGCGCCACCATGGCGCTGGTCAGCATCATATGATGCCGGTCGAAGGGGGCATCCACCGCATCAGTTCAGACATCCTGACATTGGTACTGCCGGATGGTACAGTGACGTTTGGGTCACGAGACTTCTGTCGGCAAGAACGCCTGGAATGCTTGAGCTAGGGAAACGGGGTCCTTCTCCCCCCCTCTCCGCCAGAACTTCTTAGGTTTTATAGCTGTTTCGGTGCTGCTGTGGCGGCTTTCTCTTGAAGCTCGACGCCATGCGGTTTGCGACCGGCACGCTGAGGGCCACGACCGCGGCACGTTGGTGTCGCTGGTCGAGTGTCGCCGAGGGGTTAATCCAGCCCTACGATCGTCGCCGGCTCGAAAGTCTCCAATTTTTTCACGCCGCTCACCATACCGTCTCGAAAGCGCGGCTCGCCGGCAGAGCCCTTCAGCCAACACTCGTCCTTGCTACGGACGAAAGTGAATGCAATGCACTGGTCATTCTTGACGCAGGACAGCCGGCACTGCTGCATGGTTCGCGCGCTTCTCTCAGGGCGCGGGGAGAGATCGCCTCCGGGCAAGTCGACTTTGTCGAATATGCCAGCCTTGGGATCTATCACCCCCATTGTGAACGAGCCGGGATCGCGATCGCTGCTCGTCAGAAGCTCGCCGGAGATGGCAAACATGTTCCCATCGACAGTGCCTTTCGTCGACTTCAGGAAGCAGTTCGGTCCGCTGAGGATGCGCTCGTTCGCGTTGTAGGTAAACGCCTTGCATTCACCGTTCAACGCGAGGCAGGCCCGAGCACAGGATGGCGCATCGGTCACTCGCTGCGAGCCGGTGTCTCCACCATAGAAGTCGAGTCCGGCATAAACCGCCATGCGTGTCGGTCGGCGGGCGTAGTCCTCGATCGCCGACAGCTTCGACGCGGAGGTGCGGCCCAGATCGGGTGCGGATCGGCTGTCCGGATCGCCTGTGGGAGCATTACCATCTGGTGTGCTCATCTCGTCGGGAAACGACTCCGCACTCGCAAGCGGCTCTGACCCCTGGGGAGCCTTATCTCCATGCCGCCGGTTGATCTCGTAGCGGGCGATCTCCTCGTCGGTGAATACATGCATGTCGTCGGGCGGAGTCCGAAACATGACCGTCAGAACTTCCACCGGTGTATCGAAACGGTTCAGGACGTCGAGGATGTCCGAGATGGATAGCTGAGCACTCACGAGGTCCCGATTGTCTGAGTGTCCGTTTCGAAACTCACTGCGGCGGGTTCAAAGGCCCCTCGGATGGTCGCTCCGCAATGACATGATACCCGATTTCCGCGGGTTTGGGCGTCCCGGGTGAACCATGGAGGCTGGTCTTGGCAGGGTTTCGAAACGGCCTCTGAGGTGATTTGATGCACGCCGAGCTCGCCATCCACCTGCCGTTCGTCTCCTGCTAGGAAGATCAATGCGCAAGATGAGTAGCAGCCGGAGCCGGCCGGGATCATCGTCGCCATCTTGCGCTGGTATACATCGTCGGCGATTAGCAACCCCATGGCGACGAGTCCGCCCGGGCTGTTGAGGACGAGGAGCTCGGCATCGGGGGTCGCCGCGAGAGCGCGTCTGAAATTGAGTGCCGAGCCCGCATCGATGTCGCCGGAGAGCGAGATAACGTTCGGTCGGCTGTTATCGATGGAGAAAGGCCCGAAGCGTTGAACCTCGGCGTCTGCGGGAAGCGCGGTCAGAAGGACAAGCGAGAGGGCTGCCATCAGGGGATGCAAACGAGCTGGCATACTGGCGTGGTCCCCCAAGATCATTACGCAAAGGGAGCACGGCGACGGCCTCAGTGGCAAGTCTGTTCATATGCAAGCCGAAACAATCGTGGATCACGGTGAAGACCTCTTCAACGCGTGTCGGCGAAGCTTCCGGGGATACTCCTTGGCACCCAACGCCCCGCATCCTAGACGCTCAGAGCTGCCGCGCCCCGTGAGCAGCAGAAGCAACAAGGATGCCCTACAATGTCCTGCATACCCAATCGTCTTGCCCAGTCGCTGCTGCCGATCGCATTCACCATGCTGACAATCACCAGCGCTACGGCCGACACGATTTCCCGGCTGGAGGTCGAAATTGCGGTCAATGATGAAGCCCCCATATGGATCCTGGGTCCCGACAATCATCACCTCACGGTTGAGCGTCTGAAACTCCCACGACACGCCCGAGAGATGGGTTTTGTCTGCGGGAAGATCGTCTGGAATGGAAGCTCGGGCAGGCTCGTCGATTTTCAGAGCTACAGCGCGCCGCTCAGAGGCCGTTTCGAAACCCTGCCAAGACCAGCCTCCATGGTTCACCCGGGACGCCCAAACCCGCGGAAATCGGGTATCATGTCATTGCGGAGCGACCATCCGAGGGGCCTTTGAACCCGCCGCAGTGAGTTTCGAAACGGACTCTCAGTCTCCAGAACGGTAAGCTTTTCGTTGCTGCAGTTGAACCGTTCTTCAAGCCGCTCAGCGAGCTTCTCCAGGAATCGGTCTGCAACCGATAGGGAAACCTCCTTGGCGCCACTGTGCCGGCGTCCTACGCAATCTCCAGCGAACCACCGGAGATTGCAATGGCGACGATCAGGAAGCTCAGAGGCCGCTGGCAGGCGCAGGTGCGTCGTCGCGGGATGAAGCCGAGAGCGAAGTCTTTCGACAGCAAGGCCGAGGCCGAACGCTGGGCGCGCGATCTTGAGACGCAGGTCGACCGCTTCGGTGCTGCGCCTGACACGCGCCTCCTCGAGTCCACCACGCTCCGGGATCTGCTCGCCCGTTACCAGGGCGAGGTCACGCCGAAGAAGCGGGGCCACGTGCAGGAGAGCCAGCGGATCGACGTGCTGCTCCGGCATGAGCTCGCGCATCGCACGCTGATCGGACTGTCCGCTGCCGACCTCGCAGCCTACCGCGATGAGCGTCTCCAGACGGTCAGTCCCGCGACTGCAGTCCGGGAGCTCGCGATCCTGAGCCACGTCCTCGAAGTGGCGATGAGCGATTGGGGATATCCGCTGTCGCGCAACCCGGCGAAGGCCATCCGACGTCCCCAGATCAGCAACGCGCGGGAGTGTCGCCTGCAGGGCGAAGAGGAGGCTCGATTGCTCACCGCGTGCGATACCGGACGGACCCCATGTCTGAGGGCGCTCATAATCGTCGCTGGAGAGTCAGGGATGCGCCGTGGCGAGCTTCTCGGCCTCCGATGGTCGGATGTAGCGCTGGAGCGAGGGATCGCGTCCCTGAGCCTTACAAAAAATGGATCGTCGCGACAGGTGCCGCTGACGGTCCGAGCGATCGAAGCACTCCGGTCGCAGCGAGTAGATACAGCTACGGAGAATGATCGCGTTTTCCCGATCTCGGCCGGCGCCCTGGAACAAGCATGGCGGCGGCTTTGCGAACGCGCGAGTGTAACCGGGCTGCGCTTCCATGATTTGAGGCACGAGGCGGTCAGTCGGCTCTTTGAGAAGGGTCTGAACGTTATCGAGGTTTCCGCGATCAGCGGGCACCGGGAGCTGAAGATGCTGAAGCGCTACACCCATCTGAGCGCCGACGATCTCGTAGCGAGGATTGCGTAAGCCAACGTAGATTCATCTACGATTCAACGTAGATGAATCTACACTAGCCCGTGTCTTACACGACCGCGTTCAAGCCATTCGCTGATTTTATTGGGATCCAGCGATTTGATCTGATTCCCGGCGTCAATCGCACCGCGAAGCGCGGCATTTAATTTGGTAGGGCTGCCGATCTCGTATGCGGCGTCGCACACTGACTTGCTCTCGAGGTCGAGAATCTGCTGCATCCGGGTCCGTGCCCACGGCTCAAGACGGCGGTCGGTAGTCACAGCAGCGGGTATGGTCGCGGAGGGACTTGGCGAAACGACTAAGGAGGAGGGAGCTGGCGGTCGACCGGGCGCGACTTTCTTTCCGTAGTTGACCTTCAGCCATTGGATGAACTCAGCCCGCTCGCTCTCCGACGCCTTCTTCCACGCGTTCTGCAGCTCCCTCACGCGCGGGCGCGGCTTTCTGATACCGGCAGCGATCACGGCTTCTCCAAGAGAGCGATATCGTCCAGCTTTTAGGTCTGCGTAGGTTGCCGGGTGCTCACGTTTTAGACGCGCCTCGTAATAGACGTTGTCCCGCTTCTGCTTCGCCATCCTCTTTCACTCGCTTCGGTCTCAACTCGCGTAGGCGTATCTACGCTGCGCGCCGACGCTTAGCGTAGATGCACCTACGCGCCCAGAACTTTTTTTCGCATCCCGCGGCGGAGAGAGTGACGAGGTTGCTATAACCGGGATGTCGGCGCCGACAACCCAACAATAGCAACCACTAGCAGGCGATTTCGCCTGAGGAGAACTCATGCCCCATGAGAATAAGGACGCACGTCGGCGTCTCAGCGACATCATCCTCGCCGCGTCCCGCGTCGATCGAAAGAGGCTCGCGCAGGAGAGCGAATTTGCGTTCACGCGCTGGCCCGACTACGCGTTCATGTCGCCGCTCGAGGCGACCCAGCATTTCGCCGACCTCTACCTCGAAGCGATGCGCAGCTTCCGCAAGCGGCATCTCGACCGTAGGCTCGCCGAGAATGTCGCTCCGGTTGACCTTCGGCACCCAGCGACTGCGTCAAAGGTGTTCAACCAGTTCTGGGGCGCTCGTCAGAAGGCCGATCGCCTCGGAGTGCGATACGACGACTACATCTGGTTCTCGTTCGAGTTCGCAACCCGTCGTGGTCACCGCAAGGACGGCGGTCGACGTGAACTGCCGCAACCGAACCAGGTGGGGCCAGCGGGGACCAATCCTCGATCGGCAGACGCTTGGCACAAGCTCTGGGAAGAGTATTGGCAGGAGCGCTACAGTGAGTATCTCGTGCGCCCGAAACACCAGCCGGAGTTCTCGGTCGAGTCTTTCTGTGGCTTGCCTGAACCTGTTCGCCCGCTTTGACAAGCATTTGAACAAGGCCGGCTACCTGTCGATGGGCGGTCAGATTGTGGACGCGACCATCGTCGCCGCGCCGAAGCAGCGCAACAGCGAGGACGAGAAGGCGGCGATCAAGGCCGGTGAGGTGCCGCAGGCCTGGAAGGACAACCCCGCAAAGCTTCGCCAGAAGGATCGGGACGCCCGCTGGACGGTGAAGTTCTCCAAAGCCAAGCCGGCGGCGCCGGGAAAGCCGCAGCACATCGACATTGCGGTGCCGGCCTTCGGCTACAAGGATCACGTCTCGATCGACCGCCGCTTTGGCTTCATCCGCGGATGGTCGGCGACGAGCGCGTCAGCTTACGATGGTGCCCAACTCTGCAACGTTCTCGATCGGTCAAACACAGGATCGAAGGTCTGGGCCGACACCGCCTATCAGTCGATCAAGAACGAGGAATGGCTGGACAAGAATGGCTATGTCTCGGACATCCATCGCAAGAAGCCGAAGGGGCGACCGATGAGCGAGCGCACATCACGGGCCAATGGCCGCCGCTCGGCGATCCGCTCGAAAGTCGAACATGTCTTCGCGCGTCAGAAGGGACCGATGCGGCTGTTCATCCGCACCATCGGCCTGGTTCGCGCCAAGGTGAAGATCGGCATGGCCAACCTTGTCTACAATCTCACGCGTCTCGTCTGGCATCAGGGGCGAGGTGCGCCTGCATGACGGCAAAATCGTCACCAAGGACGCTATCCCGCGTCTCCTGAAGCAGAAACTCACCAAGGTCGTCGGCTCGCATCGTGGCCAAGGCGGATCACCGACCCTGAAAAACGCAACATCGGCGGTAGTTCGAGGTGTCCAGCTGGTTGAGTCGCTCATCGAGAACTACGACACGCTCGACATGGCGACGAAGCAGCTATTACCGATGAAACGTGTGTATTGGCCGGCATGATAAGGTTGTAATTTATGATGAATGCATTCCCCCCAGAAGTCATTCAGCGTCTGGGATATTATGTCTATCGTTTGATCGATCCCCGAAATGGAGAAACGTTCTATATCGGGAAAGGGCGCGGAAATCGCGTTTTTCATCACGTTGCCGCGAGTTTGAAGCAGGAAGAGCTTGAGGATGACGAAGACGAAATAAGCATCAAAATTCAGCGCGTAAGAGACATTTCTGCGGATGGCTTGGAGATAATCCATATCATCCAGCGCCACGGGATGACTTCAGCTGAAGCGTTGCATGTCGAAGGGGCCTTGATTGATGCCTTCCCCGGCTTGTCGAACTTGCAGAACGGACACGGCAATAGCGACATTGGCGCGATGCATGCGCAAGCAGTAATTAATAAATACGCCGCGTCCCGGCTTGAGCCTCAACATCGAATAATTTTCATAACCGTGAGGCGGGACTACATAAGCCAGCGCGGCCCTTATGAAGGGTGTCGGGGCGTTTGGCGCATGAACCGTAATCGAGCTGAGCAGGCAGAGCTCGTCCTGCCGGTAATGGAGGGTATCGTCATCGGCGTCTATCGCCCCGAGCGCTGGCTTGAGGCGAACCTTCATCACTTTCCCACGCATATTACGCAAGATGCGGTTGGCCGGATCGGCTTCGTGGGTCACGAGGCAGAGCCTGACATAGTCACCCTTTACAGAGGAAAGCGGCTACCGGAGGCGCTCGGAACAGCCACACAGAACCCTGTCCGTTACACATATTAGGAACCGCGCAATGACGGCACGCCACACCCTCGGCACGCGCCCAAGCCTTTGATAAGAGAGCCGCGCGCTGATGAAGCGCCGACCAGGCCTCGGTTCACAGAATGAGGGTGCGGATGGGTGACGCGGTTCCCGCGTCGACGCCGCGCCTTTTGCGAAGACACCCCGGAGAATTTCGGGGTTTCGGCCGGAGAGGTGGCAGAGTGGTCGAATGCACCGCACTCGAAATGCGGCATACGTGCAAGCGTATCGGGGGTTCGACCCCCCCTCTCCGCCAGAACTTGATCCAAACCCTTTCTACAAAGGGGTTTCTGCATAGCAAGGCTTTCGTAACCGCCTCCTGGTACACACGGGTGGTACACACGATGGTTTTGCGCATGTCTCGTCCCTGGCTTCATCCCAAGACTGGCACCTACTATTTCCGGCGACGTATCCCGAAGGATCTCGTCACGCTCGTCGGCCGGAAGATCGAGAAAGTTTCCCTTCGCACGAAGAGCGTCGCAGAAGCGAAACATCGATTTGCGGCGCACGCTCTCGAAACTGAAGCGCGATGGGCCAATCTCCGCACCGGTTATCGGTCCTTAAGCCTGATCGAAATCCATTCGATCGCGGGGGAGTTTTACCGAACTCGGATTGAAATCTATCGCCAAGGCGAGTTCTCCCCATTCTTCAATTTCGCCGCTGGTGGTGTCATCCACGACTATATCGAGAATGGACGCGATGAGGCTGCACGCGCCCGCTATCTTGAGTTATTCGGAAAAGAGATCGAGTCCTATTTGTCGGACAAGGGGCTGCTACTTGATACCTCAACGAGGAAGGCGCTCGATTATTCGGTGGCTAAAGCCTTGAGTCAGGCGATCGGTGAAAGCTTCAAGTATATGGGCGGTGATTTCAGTCCGGATCCTGATGCCGGACGCTTCCCGCAGATTGCAGCGCCACCTGCCCGGCCAGAGCCGTCAAAGAAATCATTGGCTGAGTGGTTTGNATCCCGCGTCTCCTGAAGCAGAAACTCACCAAGGTCGTCGGCTCGCATCGTGGCCAAGGCGGATCACCGACCCTGAAAAACGCAACATCGGCAATAGTTCGAGGTGTCCAACTTCGTCTTGTTGTTCGCGCGTAATCCCGATCCACAGCGGTAAACGGAGGAGCCGTTCCGCCGAGGACTCGGTGACCGTCATTGAACCATGCACGCGGCCCAGCCTCTGTCCAGCAGGGGAGTTATGAAGCGGTACGTAATGGAACACAGCGCCTATCGCCCGTTCTCTCAGGAATTCGAGGACGCGGCCGCGGGACAGGCCGTCGCTGAGCAGCACGTAGTACATGTGAGCGTTATGCTCACATCCGGTGGGTATGATCGGCCTGCGAAGCAAGCCTTGCTTGTCGGCTCCCTCCAGCGCGGTATGGTAGCGAGCCCAACTCGCCAGTCGGGTTTCGGTTATCTCACTTGCTTTCTCAAGCTGCGCCCATAGAAAAGCGGCCACAAGTTCGCTCGGCAGAAATGAAGAACCCGGCTCCTGCCAAGTATACTTGTCGACTTCGCCCCGAAAAAATCGACTCCGATCCGTCCCTTTCTCGCGGATGATCTCTGCCCGTTGCTGGAAGGCGGGATCGTTTACCAGAAGCGCGCCGCCTTCGCCGCTGATCACGTTTTTCGTCTCGTGGAAGCTGTAGGCCCCGAGGCATCCGAGACTTCCCAGCGCCCGGCCGTGATACTTCGACATGACGCCCTGGGCGGCGTCCTCGACGATCGCGACGCCGTGCCGACGTCCGATCTCAACGATCTTGTTCATTTCACACGCGACGCCCGCATAGTGAACCGGAACTATCGCTCGTGTGCGCGACGTAATAGCATCTTCGATCAAATTTTCGTCGAGGTTCAACGTATCTTGGCGGATGTCAACGAACACCGGAACGGCACCACGTAAGACGAACGCGTTCGCCGTGGATACGAAGGTGAATGACGGCATGATGACTTCATCGCCGGGCTGGATTTCGAGAAGCAAGGCCGCCATCTCGAGCGCCGCCGTGCACGAATGGGTCAACCTCACCATTCCCGATCCCGACAGCGCCTCAAGCCAGGCATGGCAGTTTCGGGTGAATGGACCATCCCCAGCGAGATGGCCATGGTCGTGAGCTTCGGAGATGTAGTGGATTTCGCGGCCTGTCAGGTAAGGCCAATTGAACGGGATGCCACGTCGCTTTTGAATCATGTACGCTTCATTCTTTACCGGCGACCAATGTCGGGACGAGAGGCGGTGGCCCTCACCCACAGGCAGCAAAAATATGCGACCTAGGCCGCTGCCCCGTAGGCCACTTTCCTAAACCGATCAATCTCGTTGGAAAAGGCCAGAGGACAGAGCAACTTGCGATCAGTGTGCAAATCCGGGCGGAAATCGCCGGGGATGCCGAACGTCACTGTTGCTTGACGTATCGCACGCTTCATCTTCCGCTCGAACTTTCGAAAGACGAATTCGGGCCACCCATCGTTGGCGTGGGCAGAAGCGAGTAGCCTGCCAGTCCAGTCGGGCGGGTCGATTTTTTTGCGGCGCGGAAGAAATTCGGCCGTTGCGGTTCATGTTGCGGGCCGCTGCCTATATGGTCTCGGATCAGAAGTACCGCGAAAGGCCGTTTTCAGGCCCGCGGTGCAGGGCGTGATGGTTCGGAGGCAAAATGTGCGGCATATGCGGTGAAATCCGGTTCGACGGGCAAAAGGCCTCGGCCGAGCGGCTTCAGCGCATGGGCGACTGCCTGGCTCCACGCGGTCCGGACGGCTCCGGCCAAGTGATGCGCGGCCGGGTCGGCCTCGGCCACCGGCGGCTGAAAATCATCGACCTTTCCGAAAAGGCCGAGCAGCCGATGGTCGACCCCGAACTCGGGCTCACCATCGCCTTCAACGGCTGCATCTACAACTATCCGGAGCTCCGCAAGGAGCTCGAAGGCAAGGGCTATCGCTTCTTCTCGCATGGCGACACGGAGGTCATCCTCAAGGCCTATCACGCCTGGGGGCGCGATTGCGTCAAGCGCTTCCACGGCATGTTCGCCTTCGCCATCCACGAGCGCGACTCTGGCCGGGTGCTGCTTGCTCGCGACCGCTTCGGCATCAAGCCGCTCTACCTGTCGCAGAACGCCGGGCGCCTCTATTTCGCCTCCTCGTTGCCGGCGATTCTCAAGACCGGCGACGTCGATACCGCGATCGACCGCGAGGCGCTGCACCACTACATGACGTTCCACGCCGTGGTGCCGCCGCCGCTGACTATTCTCAAGGGCGTGCGCAAGCTCCCCCCCGCGACAACCCGGCTGATCGAGGCGGACGGCAGCTTCGACGACGACATGTTCTGGGCGCCCGAATTCGGACCACGCCCCGGCGACGACAAGCTGTCTTCC
Source organism: Aurantimonas sp. C2-5-R2 (assembly GCF_036549495.1). NCBI lineage: Bacteria > Pseudomonadati > Pseudomonadota > Alphaproteobacteria > Hyphomicrobiales > Aurantimonadaceae > Aurantimonas > Aurantimonas sp. C2-5-R2. The sequence goes on along the minus strand of NZ_JAZHLJ010000004.1, from coordinate 158,693 downwards.
GACGACTGGCGCGACATGGTGCTGGAATCGCTCAAGACCGCGGTCGCCCGCCGCATGGTCGCCGACGTTCCGGTCGGGGTGCTTTTATCGGGCGGCGTCGATTCCTCGCTGATCGTCGGGCTTCTGGCCGAGGCCGGGCAGAAGGACCTCAACACCTTCTCGATCGGTTTCGAGGATGCCAATGGCGAGGTCGGCAACGAATTCGAGTTCTCCGACCTGATCGCCAATCACTACGGCACCGAGCACCACAAGATCTTCGTGCCCGGCTCGGAACTGATGGAGCATCTACCCGGCACCATCGCGGCGATGTCGGAGCCGATGGTCTCTTACGACAATGTCGGCTTCTACCTCTTGTCGCGCGAGGTCTCCAAGCACATCAAGGTGGTCCAGTCCGGCCAGGGCGCCGACGAAATCTTCGGCGGCTATCACTGGTATCCGCCGATGGTCGGCGCCAATGATTCGCTCGCCGCCTACAGCCATGCCTTCTTCGACCGCTCGCATGAGCGGCTGCAGAGCCACATTTCGCCGGAATGGCACACCGAAACCGACGTCAGCCGCGAATTCGTCGAGCGGCATTTCGCCATCCCGGGCGCGGAAAATCCCGTCGACAAGGCCCTGAGGATCGATGCCCACGTCATGCTGGTGGACGATCCCGTCAAGCGGGTCGACAACATGACCATGGCCTGGGGATTGGAAGCGCGGGTGCCCTTCCTCGACCACGAACTGGTGGAACTCGCGGCGCGCGTGCCGGCGGCCGAGAAGCTGAAGCAGGACGGCAAGGGTGTCCTCAAGGAAGTCGCGCGTCAGATCGTCCCGTCGGCGGTGATCGACCGCAAGAAGGGTTATTTCCCGGTTCCGCAGCTCAAATACATCTCCGGCCCCTATCTCGACATGGTGCGTGATACGCTGACCTCCGAAAGCGCCAAATCGCGCGGCTTGTTCCGCGGCGACTATCTCGAAACGCTGTTCGCCGATCCGGCCGCCCACATCACGCCGCTGCGCGGCTCGGAACTCTGGCAGGTCGCGCTTCTCGAATTGTGGCTCCAGCAGCAAGGGATCTAGCGCCGCTATGGCAGATCACCGGCCCAGGACCCAGCCCAATATCGACCACCGGCTGAAGCGGATGCGCACCGACGGCATCAAGGCGCCGATCGGCCGGCACGATCCGAATATGCCGGCGGCCGAGAAAAACGCCTATCTCGATTGCGGATGGGGACGGCTGGTCTTCGCCCAGACCTTCGAAGACCCGACGGAACTCGTGCGCAGCCTGCGCGAGGAAGGCCCCGATCGCCGCGATATCGCGTTCTACGCGCGCGACCCGCATGTGCTCTTGAGCCACGCGCCGCAGGAGCTGTTCCTCGACCCCTCGCACACCTACCGCCTCGATCTTTCGACCTATCGCAGCGATCCGCGCCGGCCGCGCGGCTACTTCATCCGCCGCCTGTCCTCCGAGCAGGACGCGACCGAGGTCAACCGCATCTACCAGAGCCGCGGCATGGTGCAGGTGCATCCGTCCTTCTTCTGGTCCAACCGCGACAACCGGGCGTTGACCTATTTCGTCGCCGAGGACGAAACCACCGGCGCAATTCTTGGCACGGTCACCGGCGTCCACAATCGCCGCGCCTTTGCCGATCCGGAGAACGGTTCCTCGCTCTGGTGCCTTGCGGTCGACCCCCAGGCCACGCATCCGGGCATCGGCGAGGCTCTTGTGCGCCGGCTGGCCGAGCATTTCCAGGCGCGTGGCTGCGCCTTCATGGATCTGTCGGTCATGCACGACAACGAACTGGCGATCGGGCTCTATGACAAGCTCGGCTTCTACCGGGTCCCGTATTTCGCCGTGAAGCGCAAGAACGAGATCAACGAGAAGCTGTTCACCGGCTCGGGCGCCGATTACGACAGCCTCAACCCTTACGCGCGTATCATCGTCGACGAGGCGCGGCGGCGGGGCATCCATACCGAGGTGACCGATGCGGCCGGTGGCTTCTTTCGTCTGACTCAGGGCGGCCGCACGATCCATTGCCGCGAAAGCCTGTCGGAACTGACCTCAGCCGTAGCGATGTCGATCTGCGACGAGAAGTCGGTGACCCGCCGCATGGTCGAGGCCGCCGGCGTCGCGGTCCCCGATCAGATCGATGCCGATATCGACGACGAGGCCCTTGCCGCGTTCATCGCCGAGCATGGCCAGATCGTCGTCAAGCCGGCGCGGGGCGAACAGGGACGTGGCATTGCCGTCGGCATCGAAACCGTCGAGGACGCCAAGCGCGCGATTGCCGCGGCGCGCGAGCAATCGGACCGGGTGCTGCTGGAATCCTGCTTCGCAGGCGATGATCTCAGGCTGATCGTCATCGACTATCGCCTGGTCGCCGCCGCCCTGCGCAAGCCGCCGCAGATCACCGGCGACGGTCGCTCCAGCGTCCGCGAACTGATCGAACATCTGTCCCGACGCAGGGCGGCGGCCACCGCCGGCGAAAGCCGGGTGCCGCTCGACGCGGAGACCGAGCGCTGCGTCAGGAATGTCGGCCACGGCATGGACGACATTCCGGCGAAGGGCGAGCGGATCACCGTTCGCAAGACCGCGAATCTTCATACCGGCGGCACCATTCACGACGTGACCGGCGAGGTGCATCCGGTTCTCGTCGATGCGGCCGTCGCCGCTGCCCGGGCAATCGAAATCCCGGTGACGGGGATCGACCTGATGGTCAAGGCGCCGCACTTGCCGGACTACGTCTTCATCGAGGCGAACGAACGGCCGGGGCTCGCCAATCACGAGCCGCAACCGACGGCGGAGCGGTTCATCGACCTCTTGTTTCCCCTGTCGATTCCGTTTTCAGTGCGCGCCGCCAGGTCTCACAAACGTAAATCCAGGAAGGACGACTAAGTGCCAAGGCTTGCCATCGATGCGCAGTATCTGACGGACCAGCTGAAGGCGCTTCTGGATATCCCCAGCCCCACCGGCTACACGGATACCGTCGTTCGCCATGTCGCCAAGGAACTGGAGCGACTCGGGCTGACCGTCGAACTGACCCGGCGCGGCGCGATTTCCGCGCTCCGGCAAGGCTCGCGCCGGGCCTCGGCGCGGGCGATCGTCAGCCATCTCGATACGCTGGGTGCCCAGGTCAAACGCCTGAAGGAGAACGGCCGCCTCGAACTCGTGCCGATCGGCCACTGGTCGGCACGTTTCGCCGAGGGCGCGCGCGCGACGCTGTTCACCGACTCGGGCACCTATCGCGGCACGATCCTGCCGCTGAAAGCCTCCGGCCATACCTATAACGACGAAATCGACACCATGCCGGTCGGTTGGGATTTCGTGGAGTTGCGGGCCGACGCGCTCGGCCGTGATGTGCGCGAGCTGCAGGCCCTCGGCATCGAGATCGGCGATACCGTTGCGATCGACCCGCAGCCGGAGTTTCTCGACAACGGCTTCATCGTCTCGCGCCATCTCGACAACAAGGCCGGCGTCGCCGTCATGCTTGCCGCGATCGAGGCGATGGAGCGCACCGAGGCTGTGACACCCGTCGACATGCACTGGCTGTTCACCATCGCCGAGGAGGTCGGCGTCGGCGCCGCCTCGATCCTGACACCCGACGTCGCCTCGATGATCGCGGTCGACAACGGCACGTCGGCGCCAGGCCAGAATTCCGCCGAATTCGGCGTCACCATAGCCATGGCCGACCAGACCGGCCCGTTCGACTATCACCTGACCAAAAAACTCGTCCGGCTCTGCCAGGAAGAGGATATCCGCTACCAGAAGGATATTTTCCGCTTCTATCGTTCCGATTCCGCCTCCGCGATCGAGGCAGGGCACGACGTGCGCACGGCGCTGATCACCTTCGGCGTCGACGCCTCGCATGGCTATGAACGCATCCACATGCATGCGCTGCGCTCGCTCGCCGAACTCGTCACGGCCTACGCCACCTCGCCGGTCGAGATCGAGCGGGATCGCAACCAGCATGCGGGTATTCAAGGATTCACCCGGCAGCCGGCGGTCGAGGCGGAGCAAGAGCTCGCCGAGGATTCCGACCCGGCCCAGTAACGCGCTGCCGTCCCGCCGGATCAGTCGAAGCGCTCGCGGTTCAGAAGATCGCCCGGCCGCGATAATATCGAATACCGGGGTCCGGCATGGGACCGCGCCGTCGACAACAGGGGAGGACAGGCATGACGTCCGAAAAAATCCTGACGCTGGCCGAGGCGTGGTGGCGCGATATCGAGGCGACCGCCGCGGCCTATCCCTCCATCGCGATCATGGGTCTGATCCTCGCCCTCCTGTCGCTGCTCCTGTCGCGAAGCCTGTTTGTTTTCATCGCCGCGGCGTTCCTCGCCGTTGCCGCCATCCTTGTTACGGAGCCGGTCGCGGACCCGCTCAAGCGCGAGGTCCTGATCGGCGGATTCTTCCTGGCGATCGTCCTCGTCTCCGTCGTGGTGATGATGCTGCGGCTGCGCCTGCGTCAGGCACGCATTGATCTGCGCCGCACGGCAGCGGAAGCGAACGAATGGCAAGCCCTCTATCAGGACGAGGTGCGCTGGCGGCAGGCCGGCGGCGATGTACGGGACCGACTGCCGCCGGGCGGCTGAGGTCGATCGCGGCGCCGAAACCCGCCGCCGTCGTCATGGCTCGTTTTTGACAGAGGTCTCGTGGCGATCGATCGTATCCGCTGCATCGCGTGTCGCCGCATCGCTCCCGACCAGCGTCGTCGCCACCTTCGAGGACGCCTCGAGCGTGCGGTGAACCGGGCATTTGTCGGCGATTTCCAGGAGCTTGGCCTCCCATTCCTCCGGCACGCCGCCCTCGATATGGATGCGGCGGGTGAACCGATCGATCTTGCCATCGCGCCCGCGCTCCGTCTCCGTGCAGGCCTCACAGTCCTTGAAGTGCGTCTTCTCATGCGCGACGTCGACCGTGATCCGGCCGAGGTCGAGCTTCTTGCGATCGGCGTACATGCGCAGCGTCATCGAGGTGCAACTCGCGAGCGCTGCCGACAGGAAGTCGTAGGGCGAGGGGCCGCTGTCGAGGCCGCCGACGCTTTCCGGCTCGTCGGCCATCAGCCGGTGACGCCCCGCATGCACGGCGTTCTGGAACGTGCCGCCGAGGGTCTCGCGCACGCCGACATGCTCGATCGCGGTCTCGCCCTGGGGCTTTTCCGGTCCGATGTAACGGGTCGCCCAGCCGGCGACGACCTCGGCCGCGAACTCGGCGTCGGCGCGCTTGGTCAACAGGTGATCGGCGCCGTCCAGCGACACGAAGCTCTTGGGGTGTCGCGCCGCGGTGAAAATCGCACTGGCATTGTCGATGCCGACGAACTCGTCGACCGGCGAATGCATCACCATCAGCGCCTTGCGCATCGTCGCGATGCGATCCGTCAGGCAGGTGCCGCGAATGTCTTCCAGGAACTGCCGGCGGATGGTGAAGGGGCGGCCGGCCAGTTTCACGGCAACAGCCCCCTCCGCCTCGATGGCGTCGACATGGGCCGCGAACTGCTTTTCGACGTGGCTGGCTTCGGCGGGCGCCGCGATGGTGACCACCGCCCTGACCTCGGGAATGTCGCGGGCAACGGCAAGAACGGCCGCGCCTCCCAGCGAATGGCCGATCAGGATCTTCGGCGCGGCGAAATTGGTTCGAAGATAGTCGGCGGCGCTCTTCAGATCGGCGACGTTGGAGGAAAAGTTCGTCGAGGCGAATTCGCCCTCGCTGGAGCCAAGGCCGGTGAAATCGAAGCGCAGCACGGCGATGCCCTGCCCGGCGAGGCAGTTGGCGATGGTCCGCGCCGCCTGAAGGTCCTTGGAACAGGTGAAGCAGTGGGCAAACAGCGCATAGGCCCGCACCGGGCCGAGTGGCAGGTCGAGCCGCGCCGAAAGAGCGCCGCCGGAATGACCTTTGAAATCGACGCGCAGGATCGAATCGCTCATGCCGCTGAGACTCCGATGGTTGGTTACGACGGGCTGGACGATAGCCACTTTCGGCGCGCGTCGGCAGGTCCCGACGGTCACATGATCCGGAGGCAGAATTTTCTTTTGCCGATCGCGCGCGGCGAACACGATCAGATACGCGGGTTCGCCGATCATCCCGCGTCCTCTATCAACCACCGGCCGATCCACCTACATGGCTCCGATCCGCACAAATATTTCCGATTGGAAGCCACAATGGTCCAGCCCGACGATCTCTCCCAGCTCGGCCGCGACGCCCGCCCGGCCGCCTCTCCCGACGAAGCGGTGCTCGAGACGGTGCCCTATCGGCGCGGCGAGGGCGCGCCGGCCATCGTCCGGTTCACCTGCCCGGAATTCACCTCGCTCTGCCCGGTGACCGGACAGCCGGACTTCGCCCATCTGGTGATCGACTACGCGCCGGACGAACGGCTGGTGGAATCGAAATCGCTGAAGCTGTTCCTGACCAGTTTCCGCAACCACGGCGCCTTTCACGAGGACTGCACCGTCGCCGTTGGGCGGCGCATCGTCGAGGCGACGAAGCCGCTCTGGCTCAGGATCGGTGGCTACTGGTATCCGCGCGGCGGCATCCCGATCGACGTGTTCTGGCAGACCGGCCCGGCTCCCGAAGGCGTCTTCCTCCCCGATCAAGGCGTGCCGCCCTATCGCGGCCGCGGCTGACGCTGCGTCCGGCGCCATTGAACGGCGCGCCGCTTCGGCTTAGGACGCTTCAACCGATTGATTGGGGGCAGACATGGAACTCGACAGCATCGAAGACGCGATCGCAGCGATCGCGGCGGGGGAACCGGTGGTCGTCGTCGATGACACCGACCGGGAGAACGAAGGCGACCTGATCATGGCGGCATCGAAGGCGACGCCCGAGCGGATGGCCTTCATGATCCGCCACACCAGCGGAATCATCTGCGTGCCGATGACCGCGGAACGGGCCGACAAGCTGAATCTGCCGCCGATGGTCGCCAACAATCTCGACCCGATGCGCACCGCTTTCACCGTTTCGGTCGACTACAAGGTCGGCATGACGACGGGCATCTCGGCCGAGGAGCGGACCAACACCGTCCGCGCGCTGGCCAACGACAATTGCGCCGGAACCGACTTTCTGAGGCCCGGCCACATCTTCCCGCTGATCGCGCGGGACGGCGGCGTCTTGACCCGGTCCGGCCATACCGAAGCCGGCACCGATCTCGCCAAGCTCGCCGGGCTGGAGCCGGCCGGCGTGCTCGCCGAGGTCGTCAATGACGACGGCACGGTCAAGCGCCTGCCCGAACTCATCCCCTTCGCGCGCGAGCACGGGCTGAAGATCATCTCGATCGAGGACCTCATCTCCTATCGCATCCGCCGGGAATCCTTCGTCACCTGCGTCAAGGAGGAGGCGATGACCGTCGGCGGCATGGCCGCCCAGGTGCGGATCTACGAAACCCCGTTCGACCAGATGCAGCATGTTGTCGCCGTCTTTGGCGACGTGCGCGACGGCGAAAAGGTGCCGACCCGCATCCATCGCGAACAGCCGGTGCTCGACCTGTTCGGCCGCACCCGCGAGGCGAAGACCTGGGTGGAGGTCGCCGTCGACCAGCTGAAAAGCCACGGGCGCGGCGTCCTGATGCTGCTCCGGACGCCGAATGTCGACGATTTCGAAGCCGGCGACGCCGTGGCGGATCACGCCGACGGCGAACGCCATGGCAGCGCGCTGAAACGCCAGCAGCGCTGGCGCGAGATCGGCGTCGGCGCCCAGATCCTGCGCGACCTGCACATCCGGTCGATCTCCGTGCTGGCGACGCATGAGCGCGCCTATGTCGGCCTCACCGGCTTTGGCATCGAGGTCGCCGGCACCATACTGGTCGAGGACTGACCGGCCCTGCCGAGGGGCGGCGAGCCGCGCCCGCGTAGGATAGCGCCGGGCGGCCCGTCGCGTTCGGCAAAGGTCTCGGAGACCGCGGGTTGCGAGACATGCGGCACCAGTGTCACATAGTCGTTCCAGGATTGACGAGGGCGGCATGGGCGGGCAGCGGGACGATGGCAAAGGCGGGACCGACCGCGAAGACCCCGACCTGACCACCCAACGCCCGACGCTGCGGGTCACCGACATGGCGGTCTGGCGCCCCCATACGGTCAGCAAGGAATTCGAAGTCCACGCGATCCATCCCGGCGCAACGCGCGCGGCGATCGAAGAGAGCTGCGGCTGGAGCGTGCGCTACGCTGACGATTGCGGCGAGACCCAAGCGCCGACGCCGGACGGATTGGCAACCCTTCGAGACCTCCAGCGGCGAACCGCCGAGGCGCACAGGCGGAGCGCCGCGTGAGAAGGATGGAGCGCACCCGCGTCGCCATTATCGGCGGCGGGCCGGCTGGGCTTCTGCTTGCGCTCATCCTTCACCGCGCCGGGATCGACAGCGTCGTCATCGAGCGCAGAAGCCGCGATTACGTCTTGTCGCGCATCCGCGCGGGCGTTCTGGAAAAGGGCACGACGGATATTCTGAGGACCGCCGGCGTCGGCGCGCGCCTTGACCGGGAGGGGCTCGTGCATGACGGGCTCGACATCGCCTGGCGCGGCGAAGTCCTGCATATCGGCCTGCGCGAGCTGACCGGCAAGACCGTCACCGTCTACGGCCAGACCGAGGTTACCCACGATCTTTACGACGCGCTCGACGAAGCCGGCGTACCGGTTATCCACGAGGCCGAGGACATCCATCTGTGGGACATCACAACCGACACGCCGTTCGTGACCTTCCATACGCAGGACGGCGAGCACAGCCTCGAATGCGATTACGTCGCCGGTTGCGACGGCTTCCACGGCGTCTGCCGCCAGACCATTCCGGCCGATCTGCTGCGGACCTTCGAACGGGTCTATCCGTTCGGCTGGCTCGGTATCCTCACCCGGACGCCGCCAATCCAGGACGAGCTGATCTACGCCCATCACGCGCGCGGCTTTGCGCTCTGCTCGCTCAGAAGTCCGCAATTGTCGCGCTACTACCTCCAGTGCGACGCCGCCGACGACGTCGCCAACTGGCCGGACGAGCGCTTCTTCGACGAGCTCGAGGCGCGACTGCCGCCTCGGGTCGCCGCCCATCTCAAGCGCGGTCCCTCGATCGAGAAATCGATCGCGCCGCTCAGATCCTTCGTCGCCGAGCCGATGTGCCACGGCCGGCTGTTTCTGGCCGGGGACGCGGCGCATATCGTGCCGCCGACCGGGGCCAAGGGGCTGAACCTCGCCGTCTCCGACGTCCATTACCTGTCGCGGGCGCTGATCGCCCATTACCGCGACAAGGACGACCACCTACTGGAAACCTATTCCGAGACGGCGCTCGCCCGGGTCTGGAAGGCCGAACGCTTTTCCTGGTGGTTCACCTCGATGATCCACATGTTCGAGGCGGATGGCGCCTTCTCCCAGCGCATCCAGGAAGCCGAATTCGACTATCTCGCCTCCTCGCAAGCGGCCCAGACGGCACTGGCGGAGAACTATGTCGGATTGGCGTATTGAGGGCCGCGACTCTTCAGGCCTCCCAATCTTCCAGTTGGAGGCCCTCGACTCGTTCGAACTCGCGCCGGTTGTGCGTGATGAGCGTCAATGAGCGCGCCATCGCCTGCCCCGCGATGAGGACGTCATAGGGGCCGATCGGCAATCCCACTCCTGCGAGCTTCGCCCGAATCTTCGCGGCCTGCCACGCGTCCTCCCGATCGAGTTCAAGGATCTGGAACCGCAATTCATCCAGCCGCGCCAGATTTTCGGCAACCCGAACGCTCTTGTAGGCACCGTAATAGAGTTCGTGCGCGACGACGACGGAGATGGCGTAGTGCTCGGGCGAATGCTGCTTGAGGCGTCCATGAACCTCGACGTTCCCCTTCAGCACGGCGATGACGGCATTCGTATCGAGCAGAAATGTCATTCGAAGACGCTGAAATCGCGGTCTTGTTCCCCTGTCGGGCGCTCCGTCGCCGCGCTCTCGAAATCACTGTCCACGGGGCCGATCAGATCGTCGAGCCACTTCCAGTCCTGTTCCACAGGCTCCAGAATGACGGCGCTGCCGTGCCGCCGGATACGCACGGTCTCGCCGGCGAATCGAAACTCCTTGGGAAGCCGGACAGCCTGCGAACGGCCCGACCAGAAGACTTTCGCCGTGCTCATTCCAAACCTCCTAATGGTATATGGCAAAAAGATATATCGACTGAGCGGTGGCGACAAGCGCAAAGACGTCATGGCGGGGGATCTTGGGCCGACCGTCTCGATAAGAGAGGAGGCGCCCTCTGAGAGCATCCCATCTTGTCGCGCGGGACCCCACATGACGAAAGACAGCCTCTTTTTACGCGAGAATGCGCAAAATTTCGCCTCGCCTTGTCGCGGGTTCAAGGCTTATGCAGTGTGACTGCAAGCTTGACCTCAACGAGGACGACGACATGGCCGAGCGCCCGTTCATCCGCGACAACGACCGATCCGACGATGGGATCGGCGAGCGTGAGCCTTTGCGCCCGGCGCGCATGGGCGAGCTCGCGACCCTGCCGGTGTTCTTCGACCTCGGAGCCAAGCGTGTCGTCATGGCCGGCGGCTCCGCCGGCGCGGCCTGGAAGGCGGAACTGCTGGCCTCGGCCGGGGCGCATGTCGACTTCTATGCGCCGTCCGACGACCTCGACGCGGAGATGGCCGAGCTTCTGGCCGCTCCGCCGGTTGTGGGCCGCATCCATCATCACGACCAGCCATGGTCGGCCGACATCTTCGCCGGTGCGGCGATCGCCGTCGGCGATGTGGAGAGCGAAGCCGAGGCACAGGCCTTCTATTGCGCGGCCAAGGCTGCGGGCGTTCCGGTCAATGTCGTCGACAAACCGGCCTTCTGCGATTTCCGCTTCGGCTCGATCGTCAACCGTTCGCCGGTCGTCATCGGCATTGCCACCGACGGCGCCGCGCCGATTCTCGGTCAGGCGATCCGCCGGCGCATCGAGACGCTGCTGCCACCGGCACTCGCGGGCTGGGCGGCGCTCGCCTCGAAAATCCGCGCGGACGTGATGGACCGGCTGGCGCCGGGGCCGCTGCGCCGCGCCTTCTGGGAGCGCTTCTCCGACCGCGCCTTTACGACTCGCACGCCCGACGCGAACGCGGAGAGCGACGCCCAGGACTTCGTCGCCGAGCTTGCCCGCTCTCCGCAAGCCGGCGGGCGCGTGACGCTGGTCGGCGCCGGGCCCGGCGAAGCCGAACTCCTGACGCTGAAGGCTGTGCGCGCCCTGCAGGCGGCCGACGTCATCCTGTTCGACGACCTCGTGTCCGACGACATTCTGGAACTTGCCCGCCGCGAGGCCAAACGGATGCTGGTCGGCAAGCGCGCCGCCCGCGAGAGCTGCCGCCAGGAAGACATCAACCGGATGATGGTGCAGTTCGCCAAGGCGGGCAAACACGTCGTGCGACTGAAATCCGGCGATGTCTCGGTGTTCGGCCGGGCCGGCGAGGAACTCGACGAACTGCATCGCGAGAACATCCCGGTGGCGATCGTGCCGGGCATCACCGCGGCCTCGGCGTTGGCCGCGACGTTCGGCGTTTCGCTGACCCACCGCGACCGCGCCCAACAGGTGCGCTTCGTCACCGGGCACTCCAAGCAAGGCGGACTGCCCGAGGACCTCGACTGGCGGGCGCTGGCCGACGATCACGCCACCACGATCTTCTACATGGGCGGCCGGATGGCGCCGAAGATTGCCGCGCGGCTGATCGCCAACGGTCTGCCGGAGACGACGCCGGTGGCGGTCGCGGCGAATCTTTCCCGCGACGACGAAACCAAGGCCGCCGGCACGCTCGCCGATCTCGGCGCGATCGTCGCTCAGATCGGCGTCGACCGGCCGATCCTCATCGGCGTCGGCCGGGTGTTCGCCGATCATGCGCGCGCCGCCGCGACAGACCAGGACGAGGACACGGCCGAAGCAGTTACCGGCTGACCTGTCTCGTCATTCCCGGCTCACACCCCCGGATCGATCTGCACCGTCGAGCGATCGAGGACTTCGCGCAACGCGAAGGACGAGTTGATCCGCACGACATGCGGAAACGCCGACAGATGGGTCTTGTGGATGCGCTCGTAGTCCTCCAGATCGCGGGCCGCGATCCGCAGGAGATAGTCGTATTCGCCCGACATCAGGAAGCAGACGATCACGTTCGGACAGCGCTTCGCCGCCGCCTCGAACTCGGTCAATTGGCGCTCGCTCTGGCCGGACAGCCCGATATGCACGAGGACGGTGATCGGATGGCCGAGCGCGCGATTGGACAGCCGGGCATGATAGCTAAGAATCGCGCCGGTCGCCTCCAGCCGGTCGAGCCGGCGGGAACAGGCCGAGGGCGACAGGCCGACCCGTTCGGCAAGAGTGTTGTTGGCCAGTCGCCCTTCGCGCTCCAAAGCGCGCATAATGGCAAGGTCGAATCGGTCCAAGGCGTCCATGCACCGGATTTTTGCGCCTAACACCAATGTGACGCAAGTTCGTTGTGCAACCTCCCGTCAAACGCCTCAATTTCGAAAGGACATTGCGGCGGCTTCCCGGCGAAATCTGCGAGATCGCCCAGAGGAGGACCATCATGCGCGTCGGCTGCCCGAAAGAGATCAAGAACCACGAATACCGAGTCGGCCTGACGCCGTCGGCGGCCCGCGAATACGTCGCCCAGGGCCATGAGGTGCTCATCGAGACCGGCGCCGGAGCGGGCATCGACGCCAGCGATGCCGATTACCAGGCTGCGGGCGCGACGATCGCCGCCGATGCCGCCGAAGTCTTCAAGGCCGCCGACATGGTGGTGAAGGTCAAGGAGCCGCAGCCGAACGAGTGGGCGCAGCTGCGCGAGGGCCAGATCCTCTACACCTATCTCCACCTCGCGCCAGACCCGAAACAGACCGAGGGATTGCTCGCTTCGGGCGTGACCGCGATCGCCTACGAGACCGTCACCGACGGGCGCGGCGGCTTGCCGCTGCTGGCGCCGATGTCGGAGGTCGCGGGCCGACTGTCGATCCAGGCCGCGGCCCGGGCTCTCGAAAAGGCCCATGGCGGGCGCGGCGTGTTGCTCGGCGGCGTTCCCGGCGTCGCCCCCGGCAAGATCGTCATCATCGGCGGCGGCGTCGTTGGCAAGGAAGCGGCCAAGATGGCGATCGGCCTCGGCGCCGACGTCACCATCCTCGACCGTTCGATCCAGCGTCTGCGCGACCTCGACGACCTCTTCGCCGGCCGCGTCCATACGCGCTATTCGACCAAGACGGCGATCGAGGAAGAAGTGTTCGCCGCCGACGCCGTGATCGGCGCGGTGCTCATCCCCGGAGCCTCGGCGCCAAAGCTCGTCACCCGCGAGATGCTCTCCGGTATGAAAAAGGGCGCGGTGCTGGTCGATGTCGCCATCGACCAGGGCGGCTGCTTCGAGACCTCGCATGCGACGACTCACGCCGAACCGACCTTCGAGATCGACGGCGTCGTGCATTACTGCGTCGCCAACATGCCGGGCGCCGTGCCGATCACCTCGGCGCACGCGCTCAACAACGCGACGCTACCCTTCGGCCTGGCGCTGGCCAACCGCGGGCTCGAAGCGTTGTCGGCCGACCCACACCTGATGCACGGGCTCAACGTTCATCGTGGTCAGATCACCAACCGGGCGGTCGCCGAATCGCTCGGCCGGGCGATGATCGACGCCAACCAGGCGCTGGCCGCCTGAGGCAGCGCTGAGCGGTCAGTCGGCGGTTTCGCTCGCCGTCATCTGCCGCTGGCGCTCGCGCAGCGCCGCGGCTTTCTCCCCGGTGAGCCGGTCGATGCAATGCGGGCAGGAGACGCCGTCCTCGTAGGCCGACGATGCCTGATCATCGGGCGAGAGCGGCGCCCCGCAGCCGAAACACGCGGCCCAGTCGGTCGCCTCCAGCCCGTGGCCGACGGCGACCCGCCCGTCGAAGACGTAGCAGTCGCCCCGCCAGCGGCTGTCGTCTTTCGGCACCTCCTCGAGATATTTCAAAATGCCGCCCTTGAGGTGGAAAACGCTCTCGAACCCCTTTGACAGCATGTAGGCCGACGCCTTTTCGCAGCGAATGCCGCCCGTGCAGAACATCGCAACCTTGCGATGGGCCTTCGGGTCGAGGCTGGCCGCGACGAAATCCTTGAAGTCGGTGAAATTGTCGATGCCGGGATCGATCGCCCCCTCGAAGCCGCCGACCCTGGTCTCGTACCGGTTGCGCGTGTCGACGACGACCACCTCCGGATCGGCAATCAGCGCGTTCCAGTCCAACGCCTCGACATAGGTGCCGACTTGCGTCGACGGATCGGCCTCGGGCGCGCGCATGGTGATGATCTCGGGCCGGATACGGATCTTCAGCCGCGCGAAGGGCCAGGCATCGGCTTCGGAGAATTTGACCTCGCCGCGCCGGATGCCGCAGCGGCGGTCGAGTTCGTCGATGATCGCGGCGATCGCCGGCTTCGTTCCGGCGATGGTGCCGTTGACACCCTCGGGCGCGATCAGGATCGTACCGCGTGCCTCGCGCTCGGCGCAGAAGGCGGCGAGCGCCGCCTTGAACGACGGCAGATCATCGAGCGGGACGAACCGGTAGAAGGCAGCGACGGTGAACGGCATGCCGCCTCATAGCGCCACGAGTCGCGCCTGACAAATGCGCGGGCGCGCCAGCGTTCCTCCAGCGGTGTCGGCCTGTGTCCGGGCGATCGGCGAATTTTCTCCCGCGTTGCGGTGACGGCCGACCGGAAGATGATAAGAGAGGGAAACGAATCCCGCCACCTGCTCGCAACCCTTCGGAGTTCCATCGCCCGTGCTCGACCGTGTCATCGGCGTCGTGCTGATCGTCACCGCCTTTGCCGTCCTCCTGCGCGAATGGACCGGCGACGCGACGGCGTCGATGGTCGGCTCGGCAGGGATCGTGGCATTTCTCGCGCTTGCCGCGCCCCGCGCGCGTCCGTCGCGGCAGGCTTTCGTCGCGGCCGGCCTCGGCCTTGTCGCGGCCGCCGTCATTTTCCGACCCGACTGGCAAGACATCGCGCTTCGCGGACTCGCCCAGGGATCGTTCATCGCGGCATTCTTCATCGCCCTCGCCTCGCTGCGCAATCCTGCCTCGACCTCGCCGGCGATCGCGCGCTGCGGGCAGTATCTGGCGACGCAGCCGCCGGGCAAGCGCTATCTGGCCCTGACGATCGGCGGCCACCTGTTCGCGCTCATCCTCAATTACGGCGCGATCTCGCTGCTCGGCGGCCTGACGGAAAGCATCGCGAATCGGGAGACCAACGCGCAGATTCGCGAGATCCGCAACCGACGCATGCTTTTGGCCATCCAGCGCGGCTTCGTCGCCACCCTGGCGTGGTCGCCGCTCGCCTTTGCCATGGCGATCACCACCTCGATCATCCCGGGCTCCTCTTGGAGCGGCGCGGCGGGCTTCGCCATTCTCAACGCCGTCCTGGTGACCTTCGTCGGCTGGGCGCTGGATTCGCTCTACAAGCCAAAGCTCTCGCAGCCGCGCCCGGCACGCGCGAAGCCGATCGGCAGCTGGCGCGACCTGAAGCCGCTGCTGGCGCTGTTGCTGCTGCTGTTTTCGGGCGTCGCGGCGCTCGAGCTTTTGACCGGCCTGCGGATGATCGCGGTGGTCATGCTGCTGGTGCCGACGCTGGCCGTCGGCTGGCTGCTCGTCCAGACGCGGGGGCCGGAGGGTACCGCGCGGCGCTGGCTCACCCATCTGCGGAACTTTACGATCGCTGAGGTGCCATCCTACCATTCGGAGCTCGTCCTCCTGGTCATGGCCGGGTTCATCGGTACGGTCGGCAGCGCGCTCCTGCAGCCATTGATGGAAAGCCAACCGGCCGACCTTGCCGCGCTTCCCGGCCCGCTCGTCCTGGTCGCATTGGTCTGGATCATCCCGCTGCTCGGCCAGATCGGCATGAACCCTCTGCTGTCGGTTTCGCTGCTCGCCCCGCTGCTTCCGTCCGCCGAAACCCTGGGGGTCTCGCCGAACGCCATCATCGTTGCGCTGACCGCCGGCTGGGCGTTGACCGGCGCGTCGTCGCCCTTCACGGCGACGACCATGCTGGTCGGCCGGCTTGGCCATGCCAGCGCGCTCCATGTGGGCCTGGTGTGGAACCGCGGCTTCAACCTCGTCGCCGGACTGGCGCTTTCGCTGTCGGTGCTCGTTGCGGCGATGCTGTGACCATTCCACTTTGGCCCGGATAGACGGCAAGCGCTTTCCCGCACGCGGCGATTGCACTACTTCAAGCGGCGTCCTGCACGCCGACGCCCAACCCCTCCGGTCGAGACGAACGGCTCCATATTTTCCCGAAAGCTTTCTTGGCGATGGAATTTCTGACGGCAGAATCCCTGACGGCGCTGGCGCAGGTCATCATGATCGATCTGGTGCTCGCCGGAGACAATGCCGTCGTGATCGGTCTCGCCGCGGCCGGGCTGCCGGCCGCGCAACGCGGCAAGGCGATCCTCGTCGGCATCATCGCCGCCACGGTGCTGCGCATCGACTTCGCCACGGTCACGACGCAGCTGCTCAAAATCGTCGGCCTGCTTTTGGCCGGCGGGCTGCTGCTGCTCTGGGTGAGTTGGAAGATGTGGCAGGAGCTGCAGGTGCCGGACCCCGCCCCCGAAGCCGCGCTCTATGGCGACAGCGCAAGCCTGGCACCGCGCAAGTCGCTCAGCCAAGCGATCTGGCAGATCGTTCTCGCCGATGTCTCGATGTCGCTCGACAACGTGCTCGCCATCGCCGGCGCGGCCCGCGAGCACCTCTGGGTGCTGGTGCTCGGCCTGATCCTGTCGATCGCGCTGATGGGCCTCGCCGCGACGCTGATCGCGCGGCTGCTCGGCCGCTATCGCTGGATAGGCTATATCGGCTTGGTGATCATCCTCTATGTCGCGCTGAAGATGATCTACGAAGGCTGGCAGGAGACCGCGCCGTACCTGCTGGGCTGAAGCCGGCGACAGGCAAAAGCGAGGCGATGGTCGGTCGCCCGTGGTGTCGTCAGCGGGCCCTGCGAGGTGAGCCGCCGAGGCCGGAAAACATGGCTAATCCTGAATTTATTTGCCTTTAAGGAATCATCCGCTTGAACGACGCGACTCGATTCGGCGCGGCTTTGTTCGAATGATGTTCTTGTTTCATTCCCAAAATCATGCTTACCTTGAGGCATTCTTGGTCAAGGCGGCCGCACTCCCCGTGGCGGGGAACAGGCCGCCGGTTCGAGGGGGTGACGCCATGGTGTCGCGCGTCAAGACCGTCGCGTTTCAGGGAATCGAGGCCGTCCCGGTCGACGTCCAGGTCATGGTCGCCCCCGGCAAGGTCGGCATCCAGATCGTCGGCCTGCCCGACAAGGCGGTCGCCGAAAGCCGGGAACGCGTCCAGGCGGCGCTGCACGCCTCGGGCCTGTCGATGCCGCCCAAAAAGGTCACCGTCAACCTCGCCCCGGCCGACCTGCCCAAGGAGGGCAGCCACTACGACCTGCCGATCGCGCTCGGACTGATGGCGGCGCTCGGCGCGATCCCCTCCGACATGCTCGCGGGCTACGTTGTCCTGGGAGAACTCTCGCTCGATGGCATGCTGACTGCGGTGGCCGGGACGCTCCCCGCCGCGATCGGCGCCAACGCCATCGGTCTCGGGCTGATCTGCCCGGCCGATTGTGGCGCGGAAGCGGCCTGGGCAAGCGGCGACATGGACATCATTGCCGCCCGCAGCCTGATCCAGATCGCCAATCATTTTCGCGGCACCCAGATCGTCGCGCGGCCGGAACCGGCGGTCAGGGCCGCGCCCGCCAACCTGCCGGACCTCTCCGAGATCAAGGGGCAGACGGTCGCCAAGCGGGCGCTCGAAATCGCCGCCGCGGGCGGCCACAATCTCCTGATGGTCGGACCGCCCGGCTCCGGCAAGTCGATGCTCGCCCAGCGGCTGCCCTCGATCCTGCCGGCGCTGACCCCCAAGGAACTCCTCGAAGTCTCGATGATCGCCTCGATCGCCGGAGAACTCTCCGGGGGAAAGCTCTCCGACCGGCGCCCGTTCCGCGCGCCGCATCATTCCGCCTCCATGGCGGCGATGGTCGGCGGCGGCTTGCGCGCCCGGCCCGGCGAGGTGTCGCTCGCCCATCGCGGCGTCCTCTTCCTCGACGAGTTTCCCGAATTCTCGCCGGTGGTGCTCGACTCGCTGCGGCAGCCGCTCGAGGCGGGCGAGAGCGTCATCGCGCGGGCCAATCACCGCGTCACCTATCCAGCCAAGATGCAGCTGGTCGCGGCGATGAATCCCTGTCGCTGCGGCATGGCCGGCGAGCCCGGCCGCTCCTGCGCGCGCGGGGCCCGCTGCGCGGCCGATTATCAGGCGCGGATCTCGGGCCCACTGATGGACCGGATCGATCTGCGCGTCGACGTGCCGGCGGTCACCGCCGCCGACATGATCCGGCCGCAGCCGTCCGAGACGTCACTGGCGGTCAAGGCACGGGTGGCGGCGGCCCGCGCGCTCCAGATCGAGCGTTACGAGGCCGAAGGCCTGTCCGGGGCGACGGTCAACGCCCATTGCTCGGCCGCCCTCATCGAGACGATCGCCGCGCCCGACGCCGAGGGCCTGAAGCTCCTACGGGATGCCGCCGAGCAGATGAGGTTCTCGGCCCGCGCCTATCACCGCATCCTGAAGGTCGCGCGCACCCTGGCCGATCTCGACCAGGACGAAACCGTCAGGCGTATTCATCTCGCCGAGGCGATCTCCTACCGCGTCGCCGGCGAGCGGCTGGCGGCCGCGGCGTGAGCGCGCAGCGCGATCGCCGGCAGCCGCCGAGGCCGTTGCCCCATTCGCAGTGGAGCGTCAGCCGCGCAGCGTGCCGCCAGTGGCCTTTTCGACCTGGGCGACGATCTTGGCCGAAACCGCTTCCAAATCTTCGTCGGTCAGCGTCCGGTCGGCCGGATTGAGGGTCACCTCGATGGCGACGGACTTCTTGCCTTCGCCGAGCGCTGCGCCGGAAAAGACGTCGAAGACGCGTACCTCGCCGACCAGCTTCCTGTCCGCACCCTCGGCGGCGCGCACGAGCTTCAGCGCCTCCACGCCGGCATCGACGACGAAGGCGAAGTCGCGGCGCACCGGCTGGAACGGCGACAGGGTCAGCACCGGCTTGGTGCGGGTGGCCTTGCGCTTGGGCTCGGGGATCGCGTCGAGGAACACCTCGAAGCCGCAGAACGCGCCGGCAGCGTCGATCTGCTTCAAGGTTTTGGGATGAAACTCGCCGAACTCGGCGAGGATCACCTTCGGGCCGAGCTTGATACGGCCGGAGCGGCCGGGATGATACCAATCGCTCGCAGGTGCTTCGATCATCAGCCGGTCGACGGGCGCACCGGCCGCTTCCAGCGCGGCGATGGCGTCGGCCTTGGCCTCAAAGACGGAGACGGCGGGGGCGTTGCAGTCCCAGGACCGGCCCGCGCCGCTATGCACGGCCGTCCCGCGCCGCACGCCGCCGGCGACGCGCATCTGGCCGTCCGGCTCGTCGGAGGCGTAGACCGCCGCCACCTCGAACAGGGCGGTGTCGCCATAGCCCCGGGCAGCGTTGCGGCTTGCGGCCGCGATCAGGCCCGGCAGCAGCGAAGGCCGCATGTCGGACATGTCCGCCGAGATCGGATTTTCCAGCTTCAGCGCCTCAGTGCCGCCGCCGAAAGCCATGGCGTGGTTCTCGGGAATGAAGCTGTAGTTCACGGTCTCGACCATGCCGCGCGCGGCCAGCGCCCGGCGGGCGGCACGGTCGCGGATCTGCGGAACGGTGAGGATGCGGGTGTTGACGGAAGCCGCGGCCGCCAGCGGCTGGGGTTCGATCGTCTCGACGCCGGTGAGGCGCATGATCTCCTCGACGAGATCGGCCTTGCCGTCCACGTCGGGGCGCCAGCTCGGAACCGTCACGCTTGCCGCCGCGCCGTCGCTCGACACACCGAAGCCGAGCCGCTTCAAGATGGCCACCTGCTCGTCCGGCGTGACGGTCAGCCCGGTCAACCGCTCGACTTCGCCGAAGGGCAACGGGATCGACCGCGTCTCACGCGTCGCTTCCGCGACGACGGTGCGCCGCGACGGCGTGCCGCCGCAAATATCGAGGACCAGACGCGTCGCGAGGTCCAGCCCCGGCTCCATGAAGGCCGGGTCGACGCCGCGCTCGAAGCGGTAGCGGGCGTCGGTAATGATGCCGAGCGTCCGGCCGGTGCGGGCGATGTCGACCGGCTCCCAAAGCGCCGACTCGATGAGGACGTCGGTGGTCGCCGCGTCGCAGCCGGACTGTTCGCCGCCCATGATCCCGGCGATCGATTCCACTCCTTTGTCGTCGGCGATGACGCACATGCCGTCGGCGAGCGTGTAGGTGCGGCCATCGAGCGCCAGCACCGCCTCGCCGGCCTTGGCGTCGCGCACGACGAGATCGCCCGCCACCTTGGCGGCGTCGAAGACGTGCAGGGGCCGGCCGCGGTCGAAGGTGACGTAGTTGGTGATGTCGACGAGGGCGTTGATCGGGCGAAGTCCGATCGCCCGCAGACGCTTCTGCATCCACTGCGGCGAGGCGCCGTTGGCGACTCCCGCCACCTGGCGGAGCGCGAAGCCGGTGCAGGTGGCGCTCTCGACACGAACGGCGACCGGGCAGTCGCCTTCCCCTTCGATCCGCTCCGACGCCTTCGTCTTCAACGTTCCGAGGCCGGAGGCGGCGAGATCGCGCGCGATGCCGGCAACGCCGGTCGCGTCGGGGCGGTTCGGCGTCAAATTGATCTCGATGACCGGGTCGGCGAGATCGGCATAGTCGGCGAATTTGGCGCCGACCGGTGCGTCTTCCGCCAGATCGATGATCCCGTCATGGCTGTCGGAGAGTTCCAGTTCGCGCTCGGAACACATCATGCCGTGGGATTCGACGCCGCGAATCCGCCCGATCGACAGGGTCGTGTCGATGCCTGGCACATAGGTGCCGGGGATCGCGAGGACGCCGACCAGCCCGGCGCGGGCGTTCGGCGCGCCGCAGACGATCCGCAGCGGCTTGCCGTCGTTAATCTCCGGCCCGGCCTCGACGGTCAACACCTTCAGCTTGTCGGCGTCAGGGTGCTTTTCGGCGGAGAGCACCCGCGCGATCCGGAACGGCGCGAACACGGCGCGGTCGTCGACGGCTTCGACCTCCAACCCGATCATCGTCAGGCGTTCGCAGATAGCGGCAAGGGATGCGTCGGTGTCGAGATGATCCTTGAGCCAGGAGAGGGTGAATTTCATGGGAAGCGATCGTCGGTTGGGTTGCGAGCGGGCCTTGCGGCGCGAAGGATGGATGTCTCGAAGAACGGAGCCGGCGCTCGGCGCAAGACACGCGCCGGGCGCGGCCCTGCTGCGTAGGACGCGAAGGTTGTCCGCGTCAACGGAAAGGTCGCCGGCGGAAGACTACCGGAAATGCCCGCTCTACGGATTCGGGCCGTCGGAGGAGGTGATTTCGCCGGCCACGCGACGGACGGCCGCGTTGGCATGGACGAAGCGATAGGTGAACAGCGCGACGACGGCGAAAATCGCATACAGGAACAACAGCGTTCCCCAACTGAGCGGGGAATCGAAGCCGAATTTGTCGAGGATTGCCGGCAGGCCGACGCCGGTGAAGAACGAAGCGAGCGCGGCCGGCGTCGGCGGCATCGAGCGATAGTAGAAGGCGAACAGGCCGACGGTCACCAGCGCCACCACGATGCGGCCGAGCGACGACAGCAGCGCGAAGAAGGCACCATCGGCGAACAGCCAGTGGAAAAAATCGACGACAAGCAAGCCGATGATCGCGCCGGCGACGACGGCGATCACTTCGAGGACGATCATGCGCGGGGACATGGCGGGGTTCCGTTGTTGCCTTGAAGGATGTCCATCTGCGGCATTGCGTCAGAAATCAAGGCCGCTCTACGCTGAACCGCCGATATCGCGGCAGGCCATCCTCGATCGCCGGAAAATCCAGCGCCTCGCACAGAAAGGCGTGATGGGTCGGCGGGTAGCATTGCGGCGCGTCCATCGCTCCGAGAACGAAGTAAATGCGATCAGCCAGCCGATCGTCGCGATAGGCGATCGGCGTCCCGCATTCGGGACAGAACGAGCGCCTGGCCGGGCCATCGCCATAGTCCTTCTCGCCTGCCGCCTCGAAGGTGACGTCATCGCGGTAGAAGCCGACGAAAACCAGAACCGGCGCACCGGACGCCTTGCGGCAGTCACGGCAGTGGCAATAGCTGGTGAAAATTGGGTCGGCCGAGGCACGAAAGCGGACGCGTCCGCAACGGCAGCCGCCAGCGTGGCGGACATCAGGGGGCGCTCTTTCGCTCACCTTCCGGCGGCCTTCACATGTTCGGCCAGAACCGCGTTGATCCGCGACTGCCAGCCCGGACCGCCAGCGCGAAAATGATCGATCACCGAGCGGTCGAGCCTCAGGCCGACGCGCTCCTTGGTCGGCGCTTTCTGGGAGCCGCGTTGAGCCCGAAGCCTGGCGAAGGCATCCACGAGCTCGGGATGGACTTCGCGTGCCCGTTTAAAGTGGCGAAAATCCTCCGCCGTCAGTTCGCGGACCTCGCCGTCCTCGTCGGTCAGCGGCGGTCTATCGTCCGGCAGTCTGCTCATAGTCCTCGATCTCCCGGCTATTGGCCTTTCGGAACGAAATGATCCGGACGCAGTCCCAACGGTACGTATAACAGACGACGCATACGCGACCGCGGAAATAACCGGTGGAGATCATCCGTGCCTCGCCATAGGGACGCCGATTGTCCTCAACGGTCGTTGCCGTTTCGAACTCGAACTCCACGACATCCGCAAAGTCGAGGCCGCGTTCCAAAAGCGTGCGCCGCCGTTTTTCCTCGTCCCATTCAAGCTCCAATGGCGGCGCCCGTCAATCAAATCATGGCCACAATCCGATCCGTCAAGAGCTCAATCCTCCGAACAGGGTCGGCATGTCGAGCGGCCGGAAGCCGTAATGCTCGAGCCAGCGGATGTCGGCGTCGAAAAAGGCGCGCAGATCCGGCATGCCGTATTTCAGCATGGCGAGACGATCGATGCCCATGCCCCAGGCAAAGCCCTGATATTCGTCTGGATCGAGGCCGCCGGCGCGCAGGACGTTCGGATGCATCATGCCGCAGCCGAGGATCTCCATCCAGTCCGAGCCTTCGCCGAACCGCACCTCGCCGGGCTTGGACCGGTCGCACTGGATGTCGACTTCCAGCGAGGGCTCGGTGAATGGGAAGAAGGAGGGGCGGAAGCGCATGTTCAGCGACGGCACCTCGAAGAACGTCTTGCAGAACTCTTCCAGCACCCACTTCATGTTGGCGACATTGGCGGTTTTGTCGACGACCAGCCCCTCGACCTGATGGAACATCGGCGAATGGGTCGCGTCGGAATCCTGCCGATAGGTCTTGCCCGGAATGACGATGCGGATCGGCGGCTTCTGGCTCTCCATGGTGCGGATCTGCACGGGCGAAGTGTGGGTGCGCAGCACCTTGCGTTCGCCCGCCGCGTTCGCCTTCAGGAAGAAGGTGTCGTGCATTTCGCGGGCCGGGTGGCCTTCGGGAAAATTCAGCGCGGTGAAATTGTAGTAGTCGGTCTCGATGTCCGGACCTTCGGCGATGGCAAAGCCCATGTCGGCGAAGATCGCGGTGATCTCGTCGACGACCTGGCTGATCGGATGGATGCGCCCGCGCGCCGCCGGGCTCGGACGCACCGGCAAGGTGACGTCGACCCGCTCGGCGGCGAGCCGCGCCGCGATCGCCACGTCAGCCAATTGCTCGCGCCGTGTCGCGATCGCCGCCTGGACCCTATCGCGCAGCCCATTGAGCCTGGGACCCGCCTCGCGGCGCTCCTCCGGGCTCATCTTGCCGAGGCCTTTCAGCATCTCGGAAATGCGGCCCTTCTTGCCGAGCTCGGCAAGCCGGATCGCCTCCAGCGCGGCCTCGTCGCCGGCCGCTGCGATATCGGCCTCGAGCCGTGCTTCGAACGCTTCGGTGTCGCTCACCTGTCACTCCATGCTTTGCCGCGCCGGCGGCCTGGCGGCCTGATTAGCGCTTGCGGCGCGCCGAGGGAAGTCGCCAGCGCCCTCCCGAAACGCGGAAGGCCCGCGCAGCGGTGCGGCGCGGGCCTTCCTGGCGTCATATGCGGCGTGGCTTCAGGCCGCGCGCTTCTCGCCGACGGCGCGCTCGTAGGCGCCTTCGAACTTGCTGTCCTTGAGATAGGCCAGCGCCGACTTCGCCTGCTCGCAGAGAACCGCGAAGGCCTCCGGCTCGTGGATCGCGATGTCGGACAGAACCTTGCGGTCGACCTCGATCCCGGCCTTGCCCAGACCGTCGATGAAGCGGCCATAGGTCAAGCCATGCTCGCGGACGGCGGCGTTGATGCGCTGAATCCACAAAGCGCGGAAATTGCGCTTCTTTACGCGGCGATCGCGCGTGGCGTACTGCTTCGACCGGTCGACGGCGGCCTTGGCGGCGCGGATGGTGTTCTTGCGGCGGCCGTAGAAACCCTTGGCCTGCTTGAGAACCTTCTTGTGCTTGGCATGGGACGTGACGCCCCGTTTCACTCTCGCCATGATCTTGCTCCTGGAATTCTAGAAATGCGCGACGCCGCTCAGCGGTCGTAGGGCATGTAGGTCTTGACGATCCGCTCGTCGGGCTTCGACAAAATCATCGTGCCACGCGAGTCGCGAAGGAAGTCGTTGGAGCGTTTGATCATGCCATGGCGCTTGCCGGCGGCACCCGCCTTCACGCGGCCGGAGGCCGTCATTCTAAAGCGCTTCTTGGCGCTCGCCTTGGTCTTCATCTTGGGCATTTTGCTCTCCTAACGTGAGGATCGCGACTAGACGGGCCACCGTTTCCGGCCTGCTCCGCTCCGGTCTCATTCGGAATTGTCGCGACAGCATTGAGAACCGCCACGGCATGCCCTGCCGGTCGGTTCGCTTGGACGACGGGCTTATAAGGTGCCTCGCAAGCGGAAGCAAGAGCCCTCGCGCGCGGGCCACGGCGGCCGGACGAAAATCCGCGCCCCTCGCTGGCTCGATTGTTCCGCCGCTTCCTCACTTTCCGACAACCTCCACAACGCGGAATTGGTCCCTTGCCATCCAACACACTCGATGAAAAGATACTGGTGGGGCAAGGGATGGAGAGCAATGACGCTCATTCAATTTCCGGGGCGACTCGGCGATGTCCGGGAAAAAACCGCCTTGGCTTCGATTTGCCCCTGTCACTGGGCCGCGGTTCTAACCTCGCTGGAGCGACTTTTTCCCAGTGCCTCGGCTGTGCTGGAGCGTGTTGGCGCCGGCGCGGCTGATAGTGGGCGATTTTGCGCCGGCAATCCAACGTTGCGCCGGATCGTCGGCGCACGATGGGATGCCCAGGGCCTCGATTACCTTTCCGTCGGTACGATCTTTCGGATGAGCGAATTGCCGGAGACCGGCCTGCCCTCGTCCCGGCGACGCGACGACGGCATCGCACATGGCGGGGCAGGGATTGTCCTTCATCGGCGAGCCTCCCGCCTGTGGGTTCTGTCGGTTCAGGTTCCGCTCCCGCTCGGCGATCGATACGACGCGGCCATCGCGACGCTTCTGCGCCGGCTGGCGCCGGATCTGCGACGGTCGTTTCTGATCTCGTACGGCCTTGGCACGACCGAGCAGCCCGACCGGGCGACGATCGAGTCGATCTGGGACGAACTGTCCGTCGGGGTCGTCTTATTGTCGGCAGGCCTGAGGCCCTTGGCCGTGAACACGGCCGCCGAGGAGATCGTCACCACCCGCCGGTTCTTTGCTCCGCTGGGGTGCCGCGGCTCGTTGCGTGCGGCCGTCAACAACGACAATGACCGCCTGCGTCTGGCAGCCAGCCGTATCGTATACGGGGAAAGCGACGTGGAGACCGTCGACCTCAAAGGGGTCCGATGCACGGCTCCGCTGCCTGTCACGCTTCGCGCCGTGGGGCGCAGGACTGGAAGCAGACGGTTCAACGCGTTGGCCAAGGGCGTCGAGGAAACCCTCGTGGCGATCATCGGGGATTGCGAACCATCATACGGCAACACGAATGCGCTGCGCGCCTCGGCGGCAAATCGATAGGCCCACCTAGGCGAAAGGCCGCCGGCGTTCGGCGCCACAGAATCAGGCCGGGATTTCGCCCGGGCGGTCAGGCGAGCGGCGGCAGGGTTTTACATTCCCCGCGCCGCAAGGTGTGTACCGCGGACCCGGATGAGCCGTTCAGCCTCGCGGTGCCAAGACCATCATCATCTGGCGGCCTTCAAGCTTCGGCTCGGCCTCGACCTTCGAGATTTCAGCCGTTTCCTCACGAACGCGGTTGAGAAGCCGCATGCCGAGTTCCTGATGAGCCATTTCACGCCCACGGAACCGCAACGTGACCTTGACCTTGTCGCCCTCGTCGAAGAAGCGACGGACCGACTTCATCTTGGTCTCGTAGTCGTGTTCATCGATGTTCGGCCGCATCTTGATCTCTTTGACCTCGATGGTCTTCTGGCGCCGTCGTGTCTCAGCGGCCTTCTTTTGACTCTCGTATTTCAGCTTGCCCAGGTCGAGAATCTTGCAGACCGGCGGATTGGCGGTCGGCACGATCTCGACGAGATCCAACCCCGCGTCCTCGGCCATCGTCAAAGCGTCCTGCGTTGCCACAGGCCCGAGGTTCGTCCCCTCGGTATCGATCAACTGAACCTGCGGAACGCGAATCTCCTTGTTGGAGCGCGGCCCCTCTTTCTGGGTCGGCGGTGCACGAAATGGTCTGCGAATGGTCGTTCTCTCCTGTTATTGACGATCCCCGGGTGGGCCATGAAAACGCCAACGGCTGCCGGATTCCCCTGCCTTATGGGAAAACCGAACGTCAAAGTTTCATCACGCGCCCAATCAGCGGCGTCCTCTATAGCATCGACATCGGCGAATGGCACGCCCACGGCGATAAAAAGCTGCCATGACGGTCCTGGCAACCCTTTCGCCAGCTCGTTCTTCGCGTCATTAGCGCACGGACGGTCACTGCCCGACACCATCGAACATGGAACCTGCCAACCGGTTTCGCCAGTACCGCCCATCAATCCGGCAACGAAAGGACCGCGACGATCATGCAGTCAGAGACCAAGGCGGAACAGCCGCGCACCATCACCGTCGGCTCCGGGTCGAGCGCCCGCACGATCGCCTTTCGCACCCAGGCGGGTGACGCGCCGGCGCTCGTCTGGCTCGGTGGCTACCGGTCTGACATGCACGGAACCAAGGCCGAGCACCTGGCGCAACTGGCCGAAAAACAGGCGCTCGCCTTTTGCCGGCTGGATTATTCCGGCCATGGCGAGTCCGGCGGGCGGTTCGAGGACGGCACGATCGGCCGCTGGACCGAGGAGGCCGCCGCGGTCATCGACGCCGCGGTCGACGGTCCGGCGATCCTGATCGGCTCTTCGATGGGGGCCTGGATCGCGCTGCGTCTCGTCCAGACGGCGCTGGCGGCCGGAAAGCCAGCCGAGGTCGCCGGGCTTTTGCTGCTGGCGCCGGCACCGGACTTCACCCATCGGCTGATGGAACCGAAGTTGCGCGACGACCAACGCGCGGCCCTTGACCGCGACGGCTTCATCGCCGAGCCCTCCGACTACTCGCCGGAGCCGAACATCTATACCCGGAAGCTGTTCGAGGATGGCGCCGCGAATCTGGTCATGGAGGGGCTGATCGAAACGCGATGTCCGGTGACAATCATCCAGGGCATGGCGGATCAAGACGTGCCGGTCGCGCACGCGCTCGAACTGGTGACGCATCTGCCGTCGGAGGGCGTCATCGTAACCCTGATCCGTGACGGCGACCATCGTCTGTCGCGGCCGCAGGATCTCGAACTCATCGAGCGCGCCGCCCTCGATCTGGTTACCGCGGCGCGCGACGGTAGCTGACCAAAGGTTCCGTTCCAATCCTTCCGCCACGACTGTTGGCGGGCCGATGTCGTATTTTTATCACTTGCGCCGCGGCCCGCCGCGACAATTCCCTTTTATTCCCTCGACTTAGTTGGCTGCGCTGGCGCGCGATTCCGGCCGCCGGCCGCGGGTAAACTCTCGCTATCGACGATGAGCCTTGAGTGGGGCTGGTCATTGAAGCTTCTGCAACCCTCTGAATGTGTTGACAGTTTTCACGATTGCTTCAACCATGAGCCATCTACGCATTTTTCGTACAAAGGGGAGTACGAAATGGGGGCCTTTCGCGCATTTGGCGCCACGGTACTGCTTTGTCTGTCGGTCACTGCCACTTCGGCGCGCTCGGAGCCGCGTGGCGCCTTCATGGGCCTCGGCAATCCCACCACACAACCGATCGGCCATCTGCTCTTCTGTCAGGAATATTCGCGCGAGTGCGAGCCGCCCGCCGCAGGGATCACCGCAGCTCCACTGAAGCTGAGCCGTCCCCTCATCCTGTCGGTGGCTGCCGTGAACACGACCATCAACGCCCGCATCAAAGCCCGTTCCGACTTGGATATCTACGGTGTCGAGGAGCGCTGGGCCTATCCGGCCGTCGAGGGCGACTGCGAGGATTTCGTCCTCTTAAAACGCCGTGTGCTCTCACAGAAAGGCATCGATCTCGCCAACCTGTTGATCACGGTCGTCCTCAGGCCGGACGGCGAAGGCCACGCGGTGCTGACGTTGCGAACGACGCAGGGCGACTTCATCCTCGACAATCTCGAATGGCGTATCCTGGCCTGGGCGGACACGCCCTACAAATATCTCAAACGACAAAGCAGCGCCGATCCCGGCCGCTGGATCGACATTGGGCACGGCGGGGACGTAATCGTCAGCGCCGTCGAGAAATGACCCCGAGGGCGTCAGGCATTGCCAATGAGAACGCCGGCCGCGAAGACCAGCGCTCCGCCCAGGACCACCTGTAGCGCCGCCCGCAGAAAGGGCGTGTCCATATAGCGGTTCTGAATGAAGGCAATTGCCCACAGTTCGAAGAAGACGACGACGAAGGCGATCGCCGTCGCGGTCCAAAAGTCCGAAATCAGATAAGGCAAGGCATGGCCGAGACCGCCGAGCGCGGTCATCACGCCGGAGGCGATGCCGCGGCGCATGGGAGAGCCACGTCCCGACAGCACGCCATCGTCGCTGGCCGCCTCGGTAAAGCCCATGGAGATGCCGGCACCGATTGATGCGGCAAGCCCGATCAACAGCGTCTGGTGGCTGTCGTGGGTGGCGAAGGCGGCGGCGAAGATCGGTGCGAGCGTCGAGACGGACCCGTCCATCAACCCGGCAAGACCCGGCTGGACATAGGTGAGGATGAACGCCCGCCGCTCGGTCTCGGCCTCCTCCGACCGAACGCCTTCGGTGATCGTCTCATCGACAAGCGTCTGGGCGGTTCGCTCATGCTGTGCTTCGGCGGCGGCGAGATCGCCGAGCAATTGCCGAACGCCCGCGTCCTGACTGCGCTTTGCCGCCTCCCGATAGAAGGTCGCCGCCTGCCGTTCCATGTCAGCGGCCGCCTGACGCGCCCGCTCGATCCCGAGCGGGCGAACCAGCCAATCGGGCTTGCGTTGATAGAAGCCACGAATATCGGAGCGGCGCACCAGCGGGATTCTTTCGCCGAATTTCTCGCGGAACAGCGTGATAAGCCGACGCCGGTGCTCATCCTCCTCCTCCGCCATCGCCTCGAAAATCTTGGCCGACGCCGGATAGTTCTCGCGCAAGCCGTCGGCGAAGGCACCATAGATCCGGCCATCCTCCTCTTCCGCTCCGATGGCGAGTGCCAGAATCTCGGCTTCCGACAGGTCGTCGATCGTTCGGCGGGTGAACGCGGTCATACGGCTCAACATCGGCGATTCTTTCTTTAGAATGATTCCAATCTATTGATTGGTTCTCTCGTTCGCAAGCCGCGCGAGACCGGTGTCAGGCATCCCGATCCGCCTTGGCGCCGCACCCGCGGCGAGGCCGCCTGGCAGTGTTCAGCCGACATTCATCATGATTACGAAAATATAAACACTTGAAAGACACGCCCGATTTATCGGCTGGCCCGATACATCGCTCGGCCGTGTCGGAAGAAGGATGACCCATGCCTATCGACGACGACCGGCAGCTCGCCGAAGAGGTCGAAGCCGCGCTCAAGGCGCTCGGAATCGCCCGTCTGCGTTCGCGCTCGACAGGCCCCGTACAGCGCTATGTCATGGAATTGAGTGGGACAAAGCTGACCGAGACGCCGCCGCCGGACGCGCAAACACCCCGATCCAAAACGGATTCATCGATGCCCGTCGCGCAAGACCAGGTCGGCTCTAGTCGGCGTCTCCTGCCTGCGGATCCGAGGGCTCTTCCTCCGTCGCCGGAATGACGTAGCTTCCGCTCAGCCAACGATGCAGGTCGACGGTTTTGCAGCGCGCCGAACAGAACGGGTAGTTTTCGCGCCCCGCGGCACGGCCGCATTCCGGACAGCGCCGCTTGGGCCGGAGCGGCGTGACCGTGGCCGGACCGGGGCTCATGCGTCCTCCGTCGCGACCGTGGCGGCCTTCCACCGTGCATGGATGTCGTAACCCTCACCCGCCAGCAATGCCAGCGTTTCATAGAGCGGCAGGCCGACGACGTTGGTATAGGAGCCGACAAGCCGGACGACAAAGCTGCCCGCGAGCCCCTGGATGGCATAGCTGCCGGCCTTGCCTCGCCACTCGCCGGACGCGATGTAACTGTCGATGTCCTGGCGCGACAGCCGCTTGAAGCGGACCCGGGTCTCGATCAGCCGTTGGCGCAGGGCGCCCCGCGGGCCGATCAGGCAGACGCCGGTATAGACCCGATGGGTTCGCCCGGAGAGCGTGCGCAGATTGGCGACGGCGTCCTCGACGAGTTCGCCCTTCGGCATGATCTGACGCCCCACGGAGACCACCGTGTCCGCAGCGACGATGTAGGATGGGCCGTCGATGTCGAGTTCGCCGAGCGCCTTGGCGGCGACTTCGGCCTTGGCCTTCGACAGGCGCTTGGCCAGCGAGCGGGGATGCTCGTTGCGCTGGGGGGTCTCGTCCAGATCGGCCGGCAGCAGGCGATCCGGCTCGATCCCGGCCTGATTGAGAAGTTCGAGCCGCCGCGGCGAACCCGAGGCGAGCACCAGGAGGGGGCGCGCTGGCATCAAGACTGTCCGCTCGTCAGGCTATTTGAAACGATAGGTGATGCGACCCTTGGTCAGGTCGTAAGGCGTCATCTCGACGAGCACCTTGTCGCCGGTCAGGACGCGAATGCGGTTCTTGCGCATCCGCCCCGCCGTGTGGGCGATGATCTCATGCTCGTTTTCGAGTTTGATGCGGAAGGTGGCGTTGGGCAGCAACTCGGTGACGGTACCGGGAAATTCGAGAACTTCTTCTTTTGCCATATGGTGTAGAGCCTTGAGCGATGTCGGAGCGGGAAGCGGAAGCTTCGCGGCGAAGGAAAGCCGCCCCGATCGGGCGGCGACGAATTGGAAATTCGCGCCATAAATCGGGGCAAACCGCCGAAAAAGCAATATGCCGCCACGATTTGGCGGCGCCGGGACCGTTCCGTCGGTGGGCGGCGATCCGGATGACGGTCGCGCGGCTCTTCTCCTACGCCGTTTTGGCGGCCGGATCGAGTCCCCGCCGCAGCGTCAGCCGGAAATGCGCTCGATGTCGGCACCGCAAGCGCCGAGCTTTTCCTCAAGCCGCTCGAAACCGCGATCGAGATGGTAGACCCGACTGACCGTCGTCTCGCCCTCGGCGACAAGGCCGGCGATGACCAGAGAGACCGATGCCCGCAGATCCGTCGCCATCACCGGCGCCCCGGCCAGACGCGGCACACCCTCGATCGTCGCGACCTGACCGGACAGGGATATCTTGGCGCCGAGCCGGGCGAGTTCCTGAACGTGCATGAAGCGGTTCTCGAAGATCGTTTCGGTGATATGCGAGGTGCCTTCCGCGCGTGTCATCAACGCCATCAGTTGCGCCTGCAGGTCGGTCGGAAAGCCCGGATAGGGGTCGGTCACGACATCGACGGGCGCGATCCCGCCGCCATTGCGATAGACCCGAATCCCCTCCTCGACCGCATCGATCGTGACGCCGGCGCCACGCAGGGTCCCCAGCGCCGTCTGCAGCAATTCCACATTGGTCCCGGTCAAGGTCACGTCGCCGCCGGTCATCGCCACGGCCATGGCGAAGGTGCCGGTCTCGATGCGGTCGGGCAGCACCCGGTGGCGGGCGCCGGACAGGATCGGCACGCCCTGGATGGTGATCGTCGACGTTCCGGCGCCTTCGATCTTGGCGCCCATGGCGTTGAGACAACGGGCGAGATCGGCGATTTCGGGCTCACGCGCGGCGTTTTCCAAAACCGTCTCGCCCTTGGCGAGACTGGCCGCCATCAGCATGACATGAGTGGCGCCGACCGAGACCTTCGGAAACACGAAGCGATTGCCGACAAGGCCGCCCTTGGCCTCGGCGATGGCGTAGCCGGCCTCGATGTCGATCGTCGCGCCGAGCGCGCGCAAGCCGTCGATGAACAAATCGACCGGCCGCGTGCCGATGGCGCAGCCGCCCGGCAGCGACACCTTGGCTTTGTGCATGCGGGCGAGCAGCGGCCCGATCACCCAGAAGCTGGCGCGCATCTTCGACACCAGCTCGTAGGGCGCCGTGGTATCGACGATGTTGCGGGCGGTGAAGTGGATCGTACGACCAAGGCTGGCGTCCTGCCGCAGGCGCTTGCCGGTCACCGAATAATCGACACCGTGATTGCCGAGAATGCGGATCAGCTGCTCGACATCGGCCAGATGCGGGACGTTTTCGAGCGTCAGCGTGTCGTCGGTCAGAAGCGAGGCGATCATCAGCGGCAGCGCGGCGTTTTTCGCGCCGGAAATCGGTATTGTGCCGCTGAGCTCGTTGCCGCCGCGAATGCGAATGCGATCCATGAAGTCTTCGTCCAGCCTGTGTGCGTCCCCCGCAGGGCGCGTCTGTACACGAGAGGGACCGCCGATTCAAATGACCCTGCCGGGCCTGTTAGGACATTGTTAAGATTTGTGGCGGCACTTTCAGGTCCAACAGTAGTTTTTCGATAATCTCATCGGGGAGGAGTTTTTCGTGAGCGCCAAACGCGTCAATCCGATGCTTTTCATGCTTTCATGCCTGCTGGCCGGAAGCGCATTCATTCTCCCGGCGCTCACACCGCAACCCGCATGGAGCGAAGAGGGAGGCGACGGCGGCGACTCTGGCGGCTCCGATAGCGACTCCGGCGATTCGGGAGGCGACTCGGCTGGCGACAGCGATTCGGGCGATTCCGATAGCGACTCTGGCAATGATTCCGACAGCGACTCCAATGACGACTCCGACGATAATTCCGACTCAGATGCCAGCGACGATGACGATGACGATGATCACGCGAGGAAGGTCGCGACCGAACGAGCGGCCTTTCTGAGTGCAAGTCCCGGTCAGACCCAGGCCTCCCGAATCGCCGCCGCGCGGTCAGCGTCGCGGTCCTTGGAGAGGGCAGTAAAATCCGAAGAGATGACGAGCGTCTCGGCCTCGGAAGAACGGCAGGGGCTGAAGTCTGGATGGCAGTGACAATTCGCGCGTCAAAGGCAGCAATCAGCCTGGCGACAGCGCTGTTGATTGCCGGCTGCACGACGGCAGGCGCAAATCGCTCAGCCGTCATGGCGCTGACAGCGGCGGACCAATCCATCGCCGGGCAAGCGCGGCAGCAACTTTTAGAACGGCAACCCTCCGGTACAAGCCGAAGCTGGAAATCGCGTAGCGGGGCCCAAGGAACGATTACGGTCGTGCGGACCTACCGCGCGCAGGACCGCCGGTGGTGTCGCGAAACTCGGGAAACCGTTGCTCGCGGCAACCGGAAGGATGACTTGTCAGCGATCCTTTGCCGCAATTCCTCCGGTGTGTGGATCCCCTTAGCAACACAGGGGTGACCGCCTGATTGCAAGGGGCGCCAGACTCGCACCTCACCCCTCCTTTCGTGCCTTAAACTTCATAAACTCCCCGGGCGCGTGGCTATCCATGGCGCCCTCACAGACCTGCAGCCGTTGTCACACGTGAATCGCGTGACCGAGCGCCTTGAAGGCGGCTTCCTGGAAGCCTTCCCCTTGCGTCGGATGGGCGTGGATCGTACCGGCGACATCCTCCAGGCAGGCACCCATTTCCAGCGCCAGCGAGAACGCCGCCGACAGTTCGGAAATGCCAGCACCGACCGCCTGGATACCAAGCACGAGGTGATTGTCGGCGCGCGCGACGATCCGGATGAAGCCGTCGTCACGGTCGAGCGTCATTGCCCGGCCGTTCGCCTGGAAGGGGAAGCTGCCGATCTTGATCTCAGTGCCCAACGCCTTCGCCTGTTCGGGCGACAGGCCGACGGTGACGATTTCAGGGTCGGTGAAGCAGATCGCGGGAATGGCGCGTTTGTCCCAGCTCCGGCGCAAACCGGCGACGATCTCGGCCACCATCTCGCCCTCGGCCATCGCCTTGTGAGCGAGCATCGGCTCGCCGGCGACGTCGCCGATCGCGTAGACGCCGCGCATCGCCGTGCGGCAGGTCTCGTCGATCTTGAGGAATGGCCCCTCCATTTCCAGAACCAGTTCCTCGCGGCCCCAGCCCTCGGTCAGCGGCTTGCGGCCGACGGTGACGAGGACGCTGTCGGCGCCGATCCGGCGCTCCGAGCCGTCGGCCAGTTCGACCAGAAGGTCGCCATCCTCGCCGGCAAGCCCCTTCGCCTTGGCGCCGGTCAGGATGTCGACGCCGAGAGCGTCGAGCCGCGCCCGCACCGGCCGCACCAGATCGGCGTCGTAGGTCGGCAGGATGCGGTCCGTCGCCTCGACGATCGTCACCGTCGATCCGGCCTTGGCGAAGGCGGTGCCGAGTTCGAGGCCGATATAACCGCCGCCGACGACGGCGAGTCGTTTGGGTGGCGCGGCAAGACTCAGCGCTTCTTCCGAGGACATCACCTTGCCGCCGAAGGGCAGCATCGGCAGTTCGACGGGGACCGATCCGGTGGCGATGATGATGTTGTCGGCAACGATGCGCTGAACGCTGGTCTCGCTGGTCACCTCTACGGTCTTGCCGTCGAGAAAGCGGGCGCGGCCGGGAACGAGCTTGACCCGCGCCTTCTTGAGGAGGCCGGTGACGCCATTGGTCAGCCGGTTGACGATGCCGTCCTTCCAGCCGACGATTTCGGCCCAGTCGAGACTTGGCTCGGACGCCGAAATGCCGGGAATGCCGCGCTTCGCAGCGGCCTCGCGCATCGCGAAAAATTCGTCCGTCGCGTGGATCAGCGCCTTCGACGGGATACAGCCGATATTGAGGCAGGTGCCGCCCGGCTTGCGGTCGTCAACGATGACAGTGTCGAGGCCGAGCTGTCCGGCGCGGATCGCGGCGACATAGCCGCCCGGACCGGCTCCGATGACAAGGAGTTGGCAGGAGATGTCGGCCACGGTCAGCGCCCCTCCTCGACGAAGATCATCGCCGGGTTCTCCAACAGCGCCTTGACGCGCTGGATGAAGCGGGCGGCGTCCCAGCCGTCGATCACCCGGTGGTCGAAACTCGACGACAGGTTCATCCGTTTGCGGGGAATAAACCGGCTACCGTCCCAGACCGGGCGTATTTCCATCTTGTTGACCCCGACGATGGCGACCTCCGGATGATTGATCACCGGCGTCGTCGCGATGCCGCCGAGCGCGCCGAGCGAGGTGATGGTGATGGTCGAGCCGGACAGTTCCTCGCGCTTGGCCGTGCCGGCCTTCGCCGCCTCGCCAAGCCGCACCACTTCCGCGGCGCAGCCCCAGATGTCACGGGCCTCGGCATGGCGCACGACTGGCACGACGAGGCCGGAATCGGTCTGCGCGGCAATGCCGATATGCACGCCGCCATGCTGGTGGAGGATGCCCGCCTCGTCGTCATAGAGCGCGTTCAGCGCCGGCTGGTCGCGGATGGCGGTCACCATGGCCCGCATCAGGAACGGCAACAGTGTCAGTTTTGGGCGCCCCTCTCCCTGGCCCTCGTGACGGTCGCGGTTGAGGGCGGCGCGCAGCTCTTCCAGCGCCTCGACGTCGATCTCCTCGACATAGGTGATATGGGCGATGCGGCTTTTCGCCAGCGCCATCTTCTCGGCGATCTTGCGCCGCAGCCCAACGATCCTGACGTCGGTGACCGCGGTGTCGGCGACCAGCCCGCGCCCCGCCGATGGCGCAGCACCGCCGTCTAGATAGGCGTCGAGATCGGTCTGCGAGATGCGTCCGGCGGGGCCCGAACCGGCGACGCGGCGCAAATCGACGCCCGCCTCCATGGCGCGGCGCCGCACGGCGGGCGAGGCCAGTGGTTTTTCACCCGGCTTGCGGGGTGGACCGACTGCGCCCCCAGCCCCAGGACTTGTCGTCGGGCGCGCCGACGCCTTTTCAGCTGGTCGACCGGTGCTCCGGCTTGCCGCCTTGCCGTCGTCAACATCAGACGCACCGGTCTTTGGCGGCGCTTGCGGTTCGTCGCCGGTTTTTTCCGTCCCCTCCGACGGGTTCTCGTCGGGTTCGTTGGTGCCGCCCTCGCCGACGACCTCCAGCTTGACCAGCGCCGAGCCGACGGCGAGCGTCTCGCCGACCTCGCCCCCGAGCCACTTGACCGTGCCTTCCATCGGCGAGGGCACGTCGACCGTCGCCTTGTCGGTCATCACCGCAGCGAGGATCATGTCCTCCTGGACCGGATCGCCGATTTTGACATGCCATTCGACGAGTTCGGCCTCGGCGACGCCCTCGCCGACATCCGGCAGCTTGATCGTGTAGGTGCCCACCGTCAGCCCTCCATCACCTGCTTGAGGGCGCCGCCGACCCGCGCCGGACCGGGGAAATAGTCCCACTCCTGCGCGTGCGGATAAGGCGTATCCCACCCGGCGACGCGCAGGATCGGGGCTTCGAGGTGATAGAAGCACGCCTCCTCGACCAGCGCGCAGAGTTCGGCGCCGAAGCCCGAGGTCATGGTCGCCTCGTGGACGACGACGCAACGGCCGGTCTTCTTCACCGAGGCCTCGATCAGCTCCAGATCGAGCGGCACAAGGGTCCTGAGATCGATGATTTCGGCGTCCACTTCGGTCATCCGCGCCGCCTCTTCGGCGATATGCACCATGGTGCCGTAGGCGAGAACCGTGACGGCGGCGCCTTCACGACGGACGACGCCCTTGCCGAGCGGCACGATGTAGCGGCCCTCCGGAACCTCGCCCAGCGGGTGCTTCGACCAGGGCGTGATCGGCCTGTCGTGATGGCCGTCGAAGGGACCGTTGTAGAGCCGCTTCGGCTCCAGGAAGATCACCGGGTCGTTGTCTTCGATCGCCGCGATCAGCAGGCCCTTGGCGTCGTAGGGGTTCGAGGGAACGACGGTCTTCAGCCCGGAGACGTGGGTGAACAAGGCTTCCGGCGACTGCGAATGGGTCTGGCCGCCGAAGATGCCGCCGCCGGTCGGCATTCTGACGACGAGCGGAGCGGTGAAGTCGTTGGCCGAGCGATAGCGCAGCCGCGCCGCCTCCGAAACGATCTGGTCGTAGGCGGGATAGACGTAATCGGCGAACTGCATCTCGACGACCGGACGAAGCCCGTAGGCGGCCATGCCGATGGCGGTGCCGACGATGCCGCTTTCGTTGATCGGGGCGTCGAAGCAGCGGTTCTTGCCGAAACGCTCCTGCAACCCCGCCGTACAGCGAAACACGCCGCCGAAATAGCCGACATCCTCGCCATAGACGACGACGCTGGGGTCTTCTTCCATCTTCACCGCGTGAGCGTCGCGGATCGCCTCGATCATGGTCATGCGCGGCATCAGGCGAGACTCCGCGTTGTGCGATGCGAGGCGCCATCCATATCGGCTTCGTCATCCCGGCCCCCGAGCCGGGATCCATGCCAAGCCACGGCAGCCGCCGGGACGGTGGAGGAAAAACAATCTCCGATCCAACGATTTTGCCGCGTTGGACGACTTGGAGTGGATCCCGGCTCAAGGCCGGGATGACGAGGTTGGAAGTGCGGCGTCCAATTCTGCAAGGTTTCCATCCTCAATACCCCGCCTGCTGGCGCTGGCGCCGAAGATGTGGCGGCATCGTCTCGTAGACGTCCTCGAACATGTCGCGGACCGACGGCTTCGGGCCGGTATGCAGCGTGCCGTGGGTCTCGGCTTCCTTCTGGGCGGCGAGGATTTCCGCGTCGATCTCGGCCTCGGCCTGGACGTGCCGCTCCTCGCTCCAGGCCTCGCGGGCAATCAGATGGTTCTTCAGCCGCTTGACCGGGTCGCCGAGCGGCCAGGCGTCGGTTTCCTCTTTCGGGCGGTATGCGGAGGGATCGTCGGAGGTCGAATGGGCGGCGGCGCGATAGGTCACCCACTCGATCAGCGTCGGCCCGAGATTTTTTCGCGCGCGCTCCACCGCCCATTTCGAGGCCGCGTGGACGGCGAGATAGTCGTTGCCGTCGACCCGAAGCGAGGGAATGCCGAAGCCAAGGCCACGGGCGGCGAAGGTGCCGGAGCCGCCGCGCGCGATGCCCTGATAGGTCGAGATCGCCCATTGGTTGTTGACGATATTGAGAACGACGGGGGCCTTGTAGGTCGACGCGAAAACCAGCGCCGAATGAAAATCGCTCTCTGCGGTCGAGCCGTCGCCGATCCAGGCGGCGGCGATCTTGGTGTCGCCCTTGATCGCCGAGGCCATCGCCCAGCCGACGGCCTGCACGAACTGCGTCGCCAGATTGCCCGAGATCGAGAAGAAGCCATGCTCTTTCGACGAATACATGATCGGCAATTGCCGGCCCTTCAGCGGGTCGCGGCGGTTGGAATAGATCTGGCACATCATGTCGACGAGCGGATAATCGTCGGCGATCAACAGCCCCTGCTGTCGGTAGGTGGGGAAGTTCATGTCGCCGGGGCCGAGCGCCTCGCGGAAGGCGCAGGCGATCGCCTCCTCGCCGAGGCACTGCATGTAGAATGAGGTCTTGCCCTGGCGCTGGGCCATCAACATGCGCCGGTCGAAGGCGCGCACACGCATCATCGTCTTGAGGCCGGAGAGAACCGCTTCGTCATCGAGGGTGCCGGCCCATTCGCCGATGGCTTCGCCGTCGCGGTTGAGCACACGGATGATCGAATAGGCGAGGTCGCGGATTTCGGCCGGGTCGACATCGACCGGCGGACGCCGAACCGCGCCGGCCTTGGCGATCTTGACGCCGGAAAAGTCCGGCGTTCCACCGGGCCGAACCTCCGGTTCCGGCACATGCAGGCTCAGCGGTCGGTCGTCGGCCATAAGCGCATCTCCCCTCGCGGCCGAAGAATCACAGGCCGCGCCCACGATACAATCTAACGGGATTGGATCGGGAGGAAAGCCATGCAGACCGCCGTCACGGTTATTCCGGCCGGATCAGCACCGCGAGGCTGAACAGCACCAGTGCGACTGCCGCGATTTTCCAGAAGTCGCCGCGCTTTTTCAGCCCCGGCAGGCCGAAGGGCTTGATCAGGTGGGCTCCCATCAGAATCACGAACAGGAGAGAAAACAGCTTGCTCATCGCCAGAGCCAGTAGTCGATCCGAAGGGCCAGCGCCACCGACACAGCGCCTGACGGCGAACGTCAGATCGAATGCAACGCGCCCGACGCGACGACCGGGCCGGTCGGAAGGCCGGTGGGCGAACCGCCCTCCGGCTCCATCGAGACCGCCAGCGCGGTCTCCGGAGCGTCGAGTTCGCCGCCCCTGAGCACCACCCGCAGCGGCCGTTCCATGGTGATCAGCCCGAGCGATTGTGGTGCCCCACCGCCGGCCGGCAGCAGCCACAATTCCGGCACGCGGCCAGGTTCTGTGGCACCGGCGACCGGAATCAACGTCGCCGTCGCGGTGTTCATGTCGATCACCACGGTAACCAGCGGCGTGCCGGTGTCGGAGGCGAGCGTCGCCGTCAGGGTTCCGTCCGTGGCGACGGGCGCGCCGAGGTCTTGCCTCGCGACAAAGATCAATGCAGCGAGGCTCGCCGCCGCGAGCCCCATCGCGCCGATGCCGAGCCATTGCCAGATCGCTGAAACCCGGCGGCCCTTCGGCCCGGAACGCTCGGTCGACCGGCGGGTGATGCGGTCGAGATCGGCGGCGATTCGCGGCCAAACTCCAACCAGCGGCTCCACGGGCGGAACGGCAGCGGCCAATGGCCCGAGGCGCTCGGCCCAGGCGTCGATCTCGGCGGCGAAGGCCGGATCTTTCGCGGCGCGGCGCTCGACCGACCGGCGCGTCGAACCGTCCAGCACGCCAAGCACATACTCGGCGGCCAGATCCGCGTCGTCCCGTTCCTGATCGCGCGGCGCGCTCATTGCGACAGACATCCCTTCAACTTCATCAGGCCGCGCCGGATCACGCTTTTCATCGTTCCGAGCGGCACCTCGGCCCGCCGGGCGAGTTCGTCATAGGTCAAGCCACCGAAAAACGCCGCGGCGACCGCGTCCCGCGTCCGCTCGTCGAGTTC
Source organism: Aurantimonas sp. C2-5-R2 (assembly GCF_036549495.1). Taxonomy (NCBI): domain Bacteria; kingdom Pseudomonadati; phylum Pseudomonadota; class Alphaproteobacteria; order Hyphomicrobiales; family Aurantimonadaceae; genus Aurantimonas; species Aurantimonas sp. C2-5-R2. The sequence goes on along the minus strand of NZ_JAZHLJ010000004.1, from coordinate 118,420 downwards.
GCCGAGACAGGCGGCGAGTTGGCGGCCTTCGTCGGCGCGATGCAGCAATTCCAGCGCATCCGGATTTTTGTCCGCGACGTCCGCCGCCTCGTCGACCGATCTGTCATGGGCGCGGGGCCCGATCTGGCGCAGCCGGTCGATGGACCGGTTGCGGGCAATCGTCGCCATCCAGGTGATCGGGCTCGCCCGACCGGGGTCGAAGCTGTCCGCCCGATTCCATACGGTCAGATAAACGTCCTGCAACACATCCTCGGCCTCTTCGCGATTGCCCAAGATACGCAAGCATATACCGAAAAGCTTCGCCGAGGTGCGATCGTAGACCTCCCGCAAGGCCGCCTTGTCGCCATCGGCGACGGCGCGCAGCCTGTCCACGAGAAAGGCCCGGCCCTCGTCCGCGCTCACCGTGGTCATCTCGCCCGACTATCCGTTCGCTCGCCGATCATGCGACACAGCGGAACAACGTCGCCGCCGCATTGTCAACGCGCCGCGGGTGCGACATTCCGGCAGACGGGTCGCCCGTCAGTACGGCGACTCGCTGACGCCCATTTCGACATAGACCGACTTCACCTGGCTGTAGTGCTCCAGGGCGGCGCGACCGTTTTCGCGACCGAGGCCGGAGCGCTTGACGCCGCCGAAGGGCATTTCCACCGGCGTCAGATTGTAGGCGTTGATCCAGCAGGTGCCGGCCTGGAGCTTCGCCACTACCCGGTGTCCGCGCTGGATGTCCTTGGTATAGACGCCGGCGGCGAGGCCGAATTCGGTGGCGTTGGCGCGCCGGATCGCCTCGGCCTCGTCGTCGAAGTCGAGAACGCACATCACCGGCCCGAAGATCTCCTCGCCAGCGATGCGCATGGCGTCGGCCACGTCGGTGAAGACGGTCGGCTCGACGAAGCTTCCGTCGGCAAAGCCGTCGATCTTTGCCGCGTGGCCGCCGCAAGCAAGCGTCGCGCCCTCTTGCCGACCGATCTCCAGATAGGAGAGTACCTTGTCGAACTGGGCCCTGGAGACCAGCGGTCCGAGATCGGTCTCCTCCTGCATCGGATCGCCGAGCTTGATCGCCTTCACGCGCTCGACCAGCTTTTCGACAAAGGCCGGCCGCACGGAGCGCTCGACGAAGACCCGGGTACCGTTGGAGCAGATCTGACCGGTGGAATAGAAATTGCCGAGGATCGCGCCGGACACCGCAGCGTCGAGATCGGCGTCGGCGAAGACCAGGATCGGCGATTTGCCGCCGAGTTCGAGCGTCACATGCTTGGTCGTCGCGGAGGCGGCTTCCATCACCCGAGCGCCGGTCGGCACCGAGCCGGTGACCGAGACCTTGGCAATCTTCTTGTGGCTTGCGAGCGCCGCGCCGACGGCGCCCATCCCTTGCACGACGTTGAAGACCCCGGCCGGCACGCCCGCCTCGGTCAGGATCTCGGCGAGCTTCAGGGCCGAGAGCGGCGTTACCTCAGACGGCTTGAAGATCATCGCGTTGCCGCAGGCAAGCGCCGGGGCGGCCTTCCAGGAGGCGATCTGGATCGGGTAGTTCCAGGCGCCGATGCCGGCGCAGATGCCCAGCGGCTCGCGCCGCGTATAGGCGAAGGAGCCACCGAGATCGATGTATTCGCCGTTGATGTCGGCGGCGAGCGCGCCGAAATATTCGAGGCTGTCGGCGCCGGACGCAGCGTCCGCCACCAGGGTCTCGGAGAGCGCCTTGCCGGTGTCGAGGGTCTCCAGTTCGGAAAGCTCCCGGTTGCGCTCGCGCATGATGCCGGCCGCCCGACGCAGGATGCGGCCGCGCTCGGCCCCCGTCATCGTCGCCCAGACCGCCTGCCCCCGCTCGGCCGCCTCCACCGCCCGCTCGATCAGCGCGGGCGTTGCGGCATGCAGCCGGGCGATGGTCTCGCCGGTCGCGCGGAATAGGTGCTGTCGAAGACCGCGCCGGCCTCGTCCTCGGCATAGCCGCCGTCGATATAGTGGGAAGCGGTTGGCTGGGCGCGCATGGGCTGTGTCCTCTTCGTTCGTTGAACGGGTTCTAGCGGGGCGGACCCGTTTCGGCCACCGGAACAAGCCGATATTGAAAGCGTGATTGCGCCCTCTTATCTCATGCCTCGGGCCGAGGGAGCCCGCCGCTCGCGGGCGAAAGCCTTTGGTGAACTCCCTTATCGAGCATCCGTGACGCCATCAGCGATGACATGCGGCCGGACGGCAATTGCGAGCCCCGAACCTTCGACGCCGCATGCGAAACCGCGAAAGGTACGCAGATGACCGGCATGACCACATCCGTCAACGACTTCAAGGCCCAGGCCAAGCGCCTGAGGGCCGGCCTCGAGCAGGACGGCCATAGCCTCACCCACAGCGCCACGCTGGAACTCGTCGCCCGCCAGCACGGGTTTCGCGACTGGAACACGCTGCACGCCTCGGCCGAGCGCAGCCGGACTGTTGCCGATCTCCTCATCGGAGCGCCGGTGGAGGGACGTTATCTCGGCAGGAGCTTCACCGGCGAGTTGATCGCCTTGCAGCGGCTCTCGAAGAGCGGCCGTTTTCGGGCGACTATCCAGTTCGACGCGCCCGTCGATGTCGTCGCCTTCGAGAGTTTCTCGTCGTTCCGGCGACGGGTGACCGTCACGATCGACGCCAAGGGCGCGACCGTGGAGAAAACCTCCGACGGACGGCCGCATCTCGAACTGGCGCTCTGAGCGCATCTCAAGCCATACGCCGGGCGGCCTTTCCGCCCGGCGTCGCCGCCTTACAACGGACCGTTCGCCGCAGCGGCGGAACCGGGGATCGCCATCCGGCTTCCCTGGTTGATCGAAGATTGATCGAATCTTTCGCGAAGGGACATGATCATAACCACCGACCTCGCCGAACGCACCAGAGAGCGCATCAGCATCGAGCCGGCCACGGGGCCGGTGACCGTCACCTTCCACGGCGTCGTCATCGCCTCGGCCGACAACGCATTGGTGTTGAAGGAAACGGGCTACGCCCCCGTCCACTACATTCCCAAGGACCGGGTGGAGATGGCCTTCCTGCATCCGACCGACCGCAGCACGACGTGCCCGTTCAAGGGCGAGGCGCGCTACTGGTCGATTTCGGCTGAGGGCACGGCAGCCGAAAATGCCGTCTGGGCATACGATAATCCCCATGACGGCGTCAGGGAGATCGCCGGCCATCTGGCGTTCGACAAGCGCTTCGTGACCGTCGACGCTGCGTGATCAACGATCGTTGTGGCCGAGGTCGCGCGCCGGGTCGAGCCGGTTGCGCACGCGCTGCTTGAGGATTTTCGCCTCGGGAAACCCGCCGTCGGCCTTGCGCTCCCAGATCGTCGCGCCGTCGTAGCGGATTTCGAAGACGCCGCCCGTGCCCGGAACCAAGGCTACCTCACCAAGGTCTGACCCGAAGGTCGACAGAAGCTCCTGCGCCATCCAGGCAGCGCGGAGCAGCCATTGGCATTGCGTGCAATAGGTGATGGTTATTCGCGGGGCGGTGTTCGTCTTGCTCATTGTCTTCTGGTTTCCTGACGCCCGGCAGTGGACCACTGCATGTTAACGCCCCTTTGATACCGACCGGTCCACACTATCGCTCCCCGAGACTAGACCGACGGCCCTGATGCTTCGAACGCTCCTTCCAGCCACCGACACGCATGGCCGAAGCCTCCGGACCCGCGTCACTCGGGCGCGCGTGAGGCTACGCCGGCTTTATCACGGCCATACGCGCAAGGCGCTGCGGTTCCAGATGGCGGTCCTGGTCGTCGATCTGGCCATCATCGCCCTGTTCATCGCCAGTCCGGTGCTGCGCGAAACGGAAGCGTTTCTCATTGTCGATTTTACCGTGGCTGCGATCCTGGCGCTCGATATCGCCGGCCGCGGTTTTGCCGCGCGCGAGCCATTGCGGTGGCTGCGCCAGCCCTTCGTGCTGCTGGACCTGGTCATCCTGGCGACGCTGCTGATGCCGTTCTGGCTGATCAATTTCGGCTTCCTGCGCATCATCCGCCTGTGGTCGATCTCGCAGAGCGGCGTTCTGTGGCGGCCGCTGCGGCGGCACGGCTACCAGGAATGGGAGATCCCGGCCCGCGCCGTCGTCAATCTCATCACCTTCCTGTTTCTGGCGACCGGCTTCGTCTACACGACCTTCTTCCGCAAGGGCTCGGGCATCGAAGGTTATCTCGACGCCCTCTACTTCACTGTCGCGTCGGTGACGACCACCGGCTATGGCGACATCACCCTTGCCGGATCGTGGGGCAAGCTCACCTCGATCGTCATCATGATCATCGGCATTTCGCTGTTCGTGCGGCTCGCCCAGGCGGTGTTCCGGCCGAACAAGGTGCATTTTCCCTGTCCGCAATGCGGCTTGCAGCGCCACGAGCCCGACGCCGTCCACTGCAAGGCCTGCGGTTACGCCCTGAAGATCCCCGACCACGAGCGGTAGGCGGCTGCTTCGAACGCATCGCCGATCCTCTCGGTACAGTGTCGCGGGTTTGCGCCGTCATTGTGATGTTACAAACATCGTTGTATTATTTCAGAATGGATGATGACAACGCTATCGCGGCGCTCGCGGCCCTCGCTCATATCGATCGCCTTTCGGCCTTCCGGCTGCTGGTTAAGACGGGCCCGAACGGCCTAGCCTCTGGCGAGATTGCCGATCGACTGGCGATTCCGCCGACCCGCATGAGCTTTCATTTGACGGCGCTGGAGCGCTCCGGCCTTGTCCGCTCCCGGCGGGTCGGCCGGCACATCTTTTATGCCGCGAACTACCGCGCCATGCGCGAGCTGCTGGCATTTCTGACGGAGGACTGCTGCGGCGGCCGTCCGGAAATCTGCGGCGACCTCAGCGCGCTTCTGGGCGCATGTTCGAAGGAGGTCTGCCAATGACGCCCGACGCGCCGTTTAACGTTCTGTTCCTATGTACCGGGAACTCGGCCCGATCGGTTCTGGCCGAGAGCATTATGAACTGCACTCATGGCGATCGCTTTCGCGCCTGTTCCGCCGGCAGCGATCCACGCGGCGAAGTGCATCCAAAAACAATTGAACTGCTCCGCCGGTTGAATTTTCCAACCGAAGACCTGCGATCGAAATCCTGGGACGAATTTGCCGCGGGCGGGAAAACCGCCGTGCCGCTCGACTTCATCATCACCGTCTGCGACGACGCGGCCGGCGAGACCTGTCCGGTTTGGCCGGGGCATCCGATCACCGCGCATTGGGGCATCGAGGACCCGGCGGCGGAGAAACGCGGCGAAATGTGGGAGCGCGCCGCCTTTCTGCGAACGTTCCATCATCTGCGCAATCGCATCTCCGTCTTCGCGGCGTTGCCGGTCGATAAGCTCGAGCGAACCAGCCTGACCGCCGAAATCCGCGCCATTGGCCGCCTGGACGATACGACCGCGTCCGTTCCCAAGGCAGCAGAGACCTCATGACTGTCACGATCTACCACAATCCCGACTGCGGCACCTCGCGCAACACCCTCGCCATGATCCGGCAGTCCGGCGAGGAACCCCGGATCATCGAATATCTGAAGGCCCCGCCCAGCCGCGAGACGCTGATCGCGCTTCTCGACCGGATGAAGATGACGCCGCGCGAGCTCCTGCGCGAGAAGGGGACCCCCTATGCCGAACTCGGGCTCGACGACCCGAAACTGCCGGACGAGGAAATCCTGGCGGCGATGATGGCGCATCCGATCCTGATCAACCGGCCGATCGTCGTTACGGACAAGGGCGCGCGGCTGTGCCGGCCGTCCGAGGCGGTGTTGGAGGTCCTGCCGGCCCCGGAGATCGGACCGTTCACCAAGGAGGACGGCGAAGTGGTCACCGCGGGCGGTGGCCGGTTCGACGACGGATGAGAAGACAGCGGAATTCGATCTGATCTTCTCTCCTCGTCCGGATAACGCCCGTGCTCGCCTTCGCGATCTTCCTCGCCACCCTCGTCCTCGTCATCTGGCAGCCGAAGGGTCTCGGCATCGGCTGGAGCGCGCTCGGCGGCGCGGCCGTGGCGCTCGCCGCAGGCGTCGTCGACCTCACCGACCTCGGCGTGGTCTGGGGCATCGTCTGGGACGCGACCTTCACCTTCGTCGGGCTGATTGTCATCTCGCTGGTCCTCGACGAGGCGGGCTTCTTTCACTGGGCGGCGCTGCATGTCGCGCGATGGGGTGGTGGCAACGGCCGGCGGCTGTTCCCACTCGTCGTCCTGCTCGGCGCGGTCATCGCGGCCTTCTTCGCCAATGACGGCGCGGCGCTGCTCCTCACCCCGATCGTTCTCGCGATCCTGCTGCGACTGGACTTTCGACCCGAGGCGGCGCTTGCCTTCATCGTGGCGACGGGGTTCGTGGCGGACACGACCAGCCTGCCGCTGATTATCTCCAATCTCGTGAACATCGTCTCGGCAAACTATTTCGACATCAGCTTCAACCGCTACGCGGCGGTGATGGTGCCGGTGGACCTCGTCGCCCTGGGCGCGACACTCGCAGTCCTCTGGACCTATTACAGCCGATCGGTCCCCGCATCCTACCCGGCGGAGGAACTGGAGGAGCCGCGTTCGGCAATTCGTGATCCGCTGGTCTTCAGGGCGGCATTTCCGCTGCTGGGGGTGCTTCTCGTCGCCTATTTCGCCACCGGCCCCTTCGACGTGCCGATCGCCTTCGTCACCGGCGCGGCGGCGTCCCTGCTCCTGGCCATCGCCGGCCGCTGGATCGGCAGGGGCGAGGCCGTGGTTCCGATCGGCCGGGTCCTCCGCAACGCGCCCTGGCAGATCGTCCTGTTCTCGGTCGGCATGTATCTCGTGGTCTACGGCCTCGGCAATGCGGGCCTGACCGAGCTGGCAGCCGATGTCCTCGTCTGGCTGAGCCGGCAGGGGATCGTCATCGCCACCGTGGGAACCGGCTTTGCCGCCGCGATCCTGGCCTCGATCATGAACAATATGCCGGCGACGCTGGTGGGCGCCCTGGCAATCGACCAGGCGAACGTTTCGCCGCTGACGCAGGAGCTGATGGTCTATGCCAACGTTATCGGTAACGATCTAGGGTCGAAATTCACCCCGATCGGCAGCCTCGCCACGCTGCTCTGGCTGCATGTCCTGGCTGCCAAGGGACATCGCATCACCTGGGGCCAGTACATGAAGGTCGGACTGGTGATCACGCCGCCGGTCCTGCTGGCGACGCTGCTTGCGCTGGTCGTCTGGCTGCCGCTTCTCGGCAGCAGCCAGACCGGATCAGACAGCGGGCCATTTGTGATGGAAGACGCCCTCCTTATCGAGCCGGCGGAAGGTGTGCGCCCCGAACAGGTCGCGCTGGGCCTGGGTCAGATTGGTCGTGCCCCGCGCCCGACGGTAGTCGTCGAAATAGGCCAGCGCCGCCGACAGGGCTGGCACCGGGATGCCGGCGAGAGCCGCCTTGGCGACGATGCGGCGCAGCGACGCCTCACCCGCCGCGACGCGGGTGACGAAGTCCGGCGCCTGCAGCAGATTGACCACGTTCCCGGCGTCATACGCCTTGGCGATATCGTCGAGAAAGCGCGAGCGGATGATGCAGCCAGCGCGCCAGATGCGGGCAATCTCGCCGAGCGGCAGGCTCCAGCCATATTCCTCTGAGGCCGCCGCCATTGTCGCATAGCCCTGAGCGTAGGCGATGATCTTGGCCGTTTCCAATGCCTGTTCGAGTTCGGCGATGTGCTCGGCCGCGCCGCCGAATTCGACGTCGTCAATCTCGAGATCCCGATAGAGCGCGGAGGCCGTTTCGCGTTCGCTGCGCCGGGACGACACACCGCGCGCTGAAACCGCCGCCTCGATCGTCGTCGCGCCGACGCCGAGCTTTTGCGCCTCGATCACCGCCCAGCGGCCGGTGCCTTTCTGGCCCGCCTCGTCGACGATCACATCGACCATCGGCTGGTTCGTTTCTGGGTTACACTCGGCGAGCGTCACGGCTGTGATCTCGATGAGGTAAGAGGCAAGGCCGCGGGTGTTCCAGTCGGCGAAGATTTTCGCCATCTCGGCTGGCTTCAGGCCGATGCCGTCGCGCATGATGCCGTAGATTTCGGCGATCATCTGCATGTCGGCATATTCGATACCGTTGTGGATGGTCTTGACGAAATGCCCGGCGCCGTCCGGCCCGAGCCAGGCGACGCAGGGCTCGCCCTCGTATTTTGCCGCGATCTTTTCCAGGATCGGCTCGAGCAGCGGATAGGTCTTTCTCGCGCCGCCGACCATGATGGAGGGCCCGTGTCGCGCGCCGAGTTCGCCGCCGGAGACGCCCATGCCGACGAAATGCAGGCCGGTTTCCTCCACGGCGGCCGAGCGGCGGACCGTGTCGTTGAAGTCGGCATTGCCGGCGTCGATCATCACGTCGCCGGGCGACAGCAGTGGCATGACCCGCTGCATCTCATCGTCGACGGGTTTGCCGGCGGTGACCATGAACAGCACCAGTCGCGGGCTCTTCAGGGCGGCGACGAAGTCTTCCAGCGTTTCCGTCGGCAGGATGTTTTTGCCGAGATCGGGATTGTCGTCGCGAAGCGCGAGGGCTTTCGCCGTGGTCCGGTTGTGGACCGCGACCGTAAAGCCCTTTTCGGCGATGTTGAGGGCGAGATTGGCGCCCATCGTGCCGAGCCCCAGAACGCCGATATCGGCCTGGCCGTCGTTCATCCCGTCCTCCTCCGCCTCGTCGGACCAAAACCCTTAAGCGCGGTCGCGCGCTGCTCAACTCTTCAATCGGTAACCGGTACGAAAGATCCAGCCGATGACCGCCAGGCTAACAACGAGAAACGCCAGTGTCATGGTCAGGCTGACGCCGATCGAGACGTCCGACGTGCCGTAGAATGCCCAGCGAAAGCCGCTGATCAGATAGACGACGGGATTGACGAGGCTGACGTCCTGCCAGAACTCCGGCAGCATCTTGATCGAATAGAAACTGCCGCCGAGAAAGGCGAGCGGCGTCACAATCAACAGCGGCACGATCTGCAACTTCTCGAAACCGTCCGCCCAGATACCGATGATGAAGCCGAACAGCGAGAAGGTGATCGCCGTCAGAACCAGAAAGACGATCATCCAGACCGGGTGCTCGATCCTGAGATCGACGAACAGCGCGGCCGTCGCCAGGATGATCAACCCGAGAATCACCGATTTCGTCGCCGCGGCGCCGACATAGCCGAGCACGATCTCGAAGGCGGAAATCGGCGCCGACAGGATCTCGTAGATCGTGCCGACGAATTTCGGGAAGTAGATGCCGAAGGCCGCGTTGGTCAGGCTCTGGGTCAACAGCGACAGCATGATCAGGCCGGGCACGATGAAGGCGCCGTAGGAGATGCCATCGATCTCGGTGATACGCGAGCCAATCGCCGCGCCGAACACGACGAAATAGAGCGAGGTCGAAATCACCGGCGAGATCACGCTCTGCATGACGGTGCGCCAGGTGCGGGCCATCTCGAACACGTAGATCGCGCGCACGGCCTGAAAATTCATGCCCGCTCCTTCACCAGATTCACGAAAATCTCCTCCAGCGTCGACTGCTTGGTCGACAGATCCCGGAACCGTAGGCCCGCGTCGGACAGCTTGGCCATCAACGTCGCGATCCCGGTCCGCTCGGCGTGGGTGTCGTAGGTGTAGGTGAGGCTTTCGCCGTCGGGCGCCAGGCTGAGATTATAGCCAACCAGCGTCTCCGGCAGGCGCTCCAGCGGCTCCTGCAATTGCAGCGTCAGCTCCTTGTGGCCGAGCTTGCGCATCAGTTCGGCTTTTCCCTCGACGAGGATCAGCTCACCCTTGGAGATGACGCCGACGCGGTCGGCCATCTCCTCGGCTTCCTCGATGTAGTGGGTGGTCAGGATGATAGTGACGCCCGAATCGCGCAAGCGGCGGACGACGTTCCACATGTCGCGCCGCAGCGACACGTCGACGCCGGCGGTCGGCTCGTCGAGGAACAGCAGCTCCGGCTCGTGCGATAGCGCCTTGGCGATCAGAAGGCGTCGCTTCATGCCGCCCGACAGCGTCATGACCTTGGCGTCCTTCTTGTCCCACAGGGACAGATCGCGCAGCACCGACTCGATATGCGCCGGATCGCGCCGTTTGCCGAATAGGCCACGTGAAAAGGACACCGTGTCCCAGACCGTCTCGAAGGCGTCGGTAGTGAGTTCCTGCGGCACCAGGCCGATCATCGACCGCGCGGCGCGATAATCCTTGCCGATGTCGTGACCGGCGACGCTGATGGCGCCTTCGGACAGGTTGGTGATGCCGCAGATGATCGAGATGAGGGTGGTCTTGCCGGCCCCGTTCGGGCCGAGCAGCGCAAAGATTTCGCCCTTGTCGATCGCCAGATCGATGTTCTTCAGCGCCTGGAATCCGCCCTCAAAGGTCTTCGAGACGTTCCGGACAGACAGGATCGGGGACATGGAGGGCCTTGAGAACCGGGCTAGCATGGGACCGGCGCAGCAGAACGGCCACGGCGCGGCTCGACATCATGCGTCGAGATAGCCGTTTCGTCGAACTTGGCCAGAGGTGAGCAGTGTCGCAGGGCACGCGCAGCCGTCCGCCGGTTCACGTGCTCCGCTACGACGGAGCCCAGTTACGGGACGATCGGCAGACGGTCAGCCCCAAGACTGGACGCGTCACGCGGCGGCGATGCCGCAGGCGGCATGCGGCCGGTCGTGTCCGGCCGAATCCCGACAGGACTTGGCTCAGAATCCGTAGCCGCGCGGCTGGAAACGACCCTGGTCGACTTCGCGCATGCGGCGCTCCAGATCGGCCATCGATATGGACTGGTCGAGATAGGCGCGAACGCGCTCCTGCTCGGGATTGCGGCGGAATGCGCTGCGGATCTTGTCGGTGATGTTCATGGCATTCTCCTTTCCTGTTCAAGATGATCATTCTTGTGCAATGCAGCAATGGGCTGCCGTGCAACGCTGCCATGTCCTGCAGGCAGAGCGACGGTAAGGAAGAGCGACGGTAAGGATCTGTTAAGGATCAATGCATCGGCCGCAGCGGATGCCTTCGGGCGCTCAGCCAGTCTTCGCAGGCCACAGCCAGACTGCGACCGCCGCCAATCCGGCAAGCCACAGCCCGACGACAACCGCTGCCGCGGCGCGGCTGACAGGGCGCCCCGCACGCGCCTCGGCCGCGATCCTGAACCCGGCCATCAGCGCTGGTGGCACCAGCCGAATGGTCAGAAAAATGCCGAGCGGCACGATCAGGAGATCGTCGAGATAGCCCAGCACCGGAATGAAATCGGGAATGAGGTCGATCGGAGACAGGGCATAAGCGGCAACCGAGGCGGCCAGCAGTTTCGCCAGCAGCGGCGTCCTACGATCGCGCGCGGCGATCCACAGCGCAACGACGTCACGCTTCAGGTCGCGCGCCCAAGCCTTCACGCCGGACCAGAGGGGTTTGCTCATGTTCCGCCCCGCACGAGTACTATCAGGAGAGGGACGACCCGCCCGCGCCGCCTTTGTTTCACGTGAATCGTTGCCGCGTCCGCCGCGCTTTATGCGATCGCGGCCTCAGCCTAATCCGCCATAATCTCGACGATCTCGGCATCGCTGGCGCCCGCCTTGACGACGTCGCCGAGCTCTTTTCCCATCAGGCTCTTGGCCAGCGGCGATATATAGGAGAGGAGGCCATCGGCCGGGTCAGCCTCGTCGATTCCGACGATCTGGAACAGCTGCCTGCGACCATCGTCCCTCTCGATCGCCACGCGGCTTCCGAAGTGAACCGTCGCCACCGAGGCTGGCGGGACGACGATTTCGGCGGTCGCGTGGCGTGCCTGCCAGTAGCGAAGATCGCGGTTGATCGTGGCCATGGCGAGCTTGTCGCCGGCCGCGCGCGCCTCGTCCAATTGCTTTTCCAGCGCCGCGATCTCAGTGTCGATCAGTTTTAGGCCGCGCGTAGTGACCAGGTTCGGGTCCGAGCCCAGTTCACGGTCCGGCAGGACCTCGACCTGATCCTCATTGGGTTCCTTGACGAAGGCGACACTCATCGATCCATATCCTCGCGTTTCCAGAGATATGTAGGACTTATCGCGTGTTTTCCCACCATGACGGACTTGGCAGACAGCCCGACACCGCAGTTTCTTCGGCGTCCGGCCCGCTTCGCCTCAGATATCCAGATTGGCGACCTGCAGGGCGTGTTCCTGGATGAATTCGCGGCGCGGCTCGACCTCGTCGCCCATCAGCCGCGAGAACAGCTGGTCGGCGTCGGTCGCGTCGGGAATCTTGACGACCACCAGGGTCCGCGCCTCGGGGTCCAGCGTCGTCTCCCACAGCTGCTCGGGGTTCATCTCGCCGAGCCCCTTGTAACGCTGTAGCGCCAATCCCTTGCGGCCGACATCGAAGACGGCGGTGAGCAATTCCATCGGCCCGGACAACTCGCGCGCGGTGTCGCGGCGGCGCAGCACCGGCAGGCCTTCGTAGGTATCCGCCAGATGCGAGGCGAGGCGATTGAGCTGCAAGGCGTCACCGGAATGGATCAGCGCCGCGTCGAGCGTCTGCACTTCGGAGACGCCGCGGACCGTGCGCAGGAAACGGTAGCCGCCATCCACTGACTCGCCGGTCCAGCCGCGCTCGGTTTCCTCGGCGACAAGATCCAGCCGCTCGGAAATCCGCTGCGCCATGGCGGGCCCACGCGCGGCATCGTCCGCGACCTCCGGCGTGAGGCCACCGCAGATCGCCGCCTGCTCGACGGCGCTGCGATGATAGCGCGAATGCAGCCCGCTCAGCACCTGGCGCACCTGCAAGGCATCGTCGACGACGCCGCGCAGATCCCGGCCGATCCGCACCTCTCCCGACGCGAGCGTCAGGCCGGCATCGTCGAGGCCGCCCTCGATCAGGTAATTCTCGAGCGCCTTCTCGTCCTTCAGATACTGGCTCTGCTTGCCGCGGGTGACCTTATAGAGTGGCGGCTGGGCAATGTAGATATGGCCGCGCTCGATCAGTTCGGGCATCTGCCGGAAGAAGAAGGTCAGAAGCAGGGTACGGATATGGGCGCCGTCGACGTCGGCGTCGGTCATGATGATGATCTTGTGGTAGCGCAGCTTGTCGGCGTTGAACTCGTCCTTGCCGATCGACGTACCCAGCGCGGTGATCAGCGTGCCGATCTGGTCGGAGCCGAGCATCCGGTCGAAGCGTGCCCGCTCGACATTGAGGATCTTGCCGCGCAGCGGCAGGATCGCCTGGTTCTTGCGCGACCGCGCGCCCTTGGCCGAGCCGCCGGCCGAATCACCCTCGACGATGAAGATTTCCGACTTGGCCGGATCGCGCTCCTGGCAATCGGCGAGCTTGCCGGGCAGCGAGGTAATGTCCAGCGCGCCCTTGCGCCGGGTCAGATCGCGCGCCTTGCGGGCCGCCTCGCGGGCGGTGGCCGCCTCGACGACCTTGCCGATGACGATCCGGGCTTCCTGCGGGTGCTCCTCGAACCAGGTCGACAGGGTCTCGTTGACGAGGCTCTCGACCACCGGACGCACCTCGGAGGAAACCAGCTTGTCCTTGGTCTGGGAGGAGAATTTAGGGTCCGGCACCTTCACCGACAGGACGCAGGTCAGGCCCTCGCGGCAATCATCGCCGGTCAAGGACACCTTTTCCTTCTTCAGGATGCCGGAGCTTTCGGCATAACCGTTCACCTGGCGTGTCAGCGCGCCGCGCAGGCCCGCCATATGGGTGCCGCCGTCGCGCTGCGGAATGTTGTTGGTGAAGCAGAGCACCGTCTCGTTGTAGGAATCGTTCCACCATAGCGCCGCCTCGACAGTGATGCCGTCCTTTTCGCCGATCAGGACGATCGGCTCGGGGATCAGCGGCTTGCGCGCCCGATCGAGATAGCGGGTGAAGGCCTCCAATCCGCCTTCGTAGAAAAGCTCAGTGCGCTTTTCGTCGGCGTGCCGCTTGTCGGACAACAGAATACGCACGCCGGAATTGAGGAAGGCGAGTTCGCGCAGGCGATGTTCGAGCGTTGCATAGTCGAACGTCGTCACCCCCCGGAAGGTGTCGGTGGACGGCAGGAAGGTGATCGCCGTGCCGGTTTCGTCGCCGGCATCGCCCGTCACTTCCAGCGAGCCGTCGGGCACGCCGTGGGTGAAGGACATCTGATGCACCTTGCCCTTGCGCTTGATCGACATCGACAGCTTGACCGACAGCGCGTTGACCACCGAGACGCCGACGCCGTGCAGGCCGCCGGACACCTTGTAGGAATTCTGATCGAATTTTCCGCCGGCATGCAGCTGGGTCATGATGACCTCGGCCGCGGAGACGCCCTCGCCGGTATGGATATCGGTGGGAATGCCGCGGCCGTTGTCGGTCACCGTGCAGGAATCATCGGGGTTGAGCGTCACGGTCACGCGCGTCGCGTGGCCGGCCAGCGCCTCGTCGATGGCGTTGTCGACGACCTCGTAGACCATGTGATGCAGGCCCGAGCCGTCGTCGGTGTCGCCGATATACATGCCCGGGCGTTTGCGAACCGCGTCCAGGCCCTTCAGGACCTTGATCGAATCGGCGCCGTATTCAGCCTCCGGGACGGGGTTCGTTTCGTTCGTTGCGGACATGCTGTTCCTTGGGTTCGGGCGGGGCGGAGGGCCGCGACGAATCGCCGTTCGCTCCCGACCTATATAAAGTGTCGGCTGTCGCGATCCAAGCCGGCCGGGAAAGCCCTGTGGGCCACGCTACGCTCGACGCCGATCATCCGCCAACCCATATCCCGTACGACACCATAAAGGACCGCCGGCTTCATGGATACGCAAATGGATAGGCCCGTCCGACCGTTTCGCCCGCCGGCGCCGATTCCGCACGCCGAACCCCTCGGTTTCGCGAGCTTCCTGAAGACGGCGTCCCGCAATCCGATCGAGATTTGGGGAACGCGCGCTTTCAAGGAGCCCTACATCCGCGGCACCTGGCTGGGCGTGCCCAACATCGTCGTCAACGATCCGAAGGGCGTGCGCCACTGCCTGGTCGAGAACGCCGCCAATTACGTCATGCAGCCACTGCGCCAGCGCATCCTGCGCCCGCTGCTGCGCGACGGGTTGCTGACGGCGGAGGGCGCGCTGTGGCGGCGCACCCGCAAGGCCATCGCGCCGGTGTTCACGCCAAGGAACATCGCCGGCTTCACCGAGACGATGCAGGCCCGCTCCGAGGTCTTCGCCGAGCGGCTGGCCGGGCGCCTTGGCGAGACGGTCGACGGCAGCCACGAGATGACGCTGCTCACCTTCGATATCCTGCAGGCGACCCTGTTTACCGACGATATCGCCGGCGACGGCGAGACCTTCGCCACATCCACCCAGGCTTTTCTCGGCTCGATGGGCCGGGTCGACCCGCTCGACTTGCTGGGCGCGCCCGCCTTTCTGCCGCGCTTGCGCCGCCTCAGGGGTCGGCGGTCGATGACCTATTTCCGCAGCTTGATCGCGGCGACGATCGAAGGCCGCCGCGCCCAGATCAAGCGTGACCCGGACGGCGCACCGAACGACCTTCTGTCGCTTCTGATCAAGGCCGACGGCCTGTCGGCGGACGAGATCGAGGACAATATCATCACCTTCATCGGCGCCGGCCACGAAACGACGGCGCGCTCGCTCGCCTGGACGCTGTACCTGCTCAGCCAGGCGCCAGCCGAGCGGGCGGCGGTCGAAGCCGAGCTGGACAGCGTGCTGCCGACGCTGTCGCATCCGAGCGAATGGGTCGACCGCCTCGTCTACACACGGGCCGTGTTCGAGGAGGCGCTCCGGCTCTACCCGCCCGCGCCGTCGTTGAACCGGACCGCGCTCGCGCCGGACCGCGTCGGCGACGTCGAGATCCCGGCCGGGGCAACGGTTCTCGTCATGCCGTGGCTGATCCACCGACACGAAATGCTCTGGGACCGGCCCGACCATTTCATTCCGAGTCGCTTTCTGCCCGGCAACCGCGAGACGATCGACCGCTATCAATATCTGCCCTTCGGCGTCGGACCGCGTGTGTGCATCGGGGCGAGCTTCGCGCTGCAGGAAGGCGTCATCGCGCTCGCCGCGCTGCTCAAACATCTGCGGTTCGACTACGCTGGAAGCAGCCCGCCGGAGGTGGTTCAGCGGATCACGGTGCAGCCGCTCGGCGGCCTGCCGCTGCGCGTCGCCAGGCGATAGCAAGGAGGCCGGTCCCGCCGGTTCGCCACCCTCGACCTGTCTGCCACGGTCGCATTCGAACGGTGGCTCTTGCACTTGGACGCGTCAGAGGCCATAATCCTACTTCGGGTATTTGCAGACCCGGAGTCTGGCTGACGTTCCGCCACCGAAAAATCGGCGGTTTGCCTGGTTTTGCTGTGCAATGACCGGAGCGATGAGAACCAAACCTTTCGCCGAAACCGTGTGAAATTCCGAATCTCCGGCCGCAGCGTGTTGCTGTGTCCATACAACCATAGAAGTCTATCGCGTCGCGCGAAACTTCCAGCAGAGCCCAGACAGGGCAGCGACGAAAGGTTTATCCATGAGCCAGACCGGCACCGTCAAGTTCTTCAACGAAGCCAAGGGTTTCGGATTCGTTACGCCGGACGGCGGCGCGAAGGACGTTTTTCTTCACGTCTCCGCGCTTGAGCGCGCAGGCATCTCCTCGCTCAACGAGGGCGACAAGATCAGCTTCGACACCGAGCCCGACACCCGCGGCAAGGGTCCGAAGGCGATCAACGTCCAGCGCGCCTAACACGTTAAGGTACGACCGGCGGAGTCCGCTCCGTCGGTCGTACCGACCGAAACTTTATTTCGGGTCGCTCCGCGTCTCGGTGCCAAGTGATCGAAAGTCGAGATGATGGAGAATTCCCGAAAGGCGCGCGAGCGCGCCGAAGCAGCGCTTTCGGGTCCGCCGGAACGACCGGCCAAGGGTTCCGCGGTCGGCATCATCGCCGCAGAATCGCTAGCGACCCAGGAAAAGACGGCGCGGCTCAAGAAGCTCCGCATGGAGCGGGATGCCGCCGAGGCACCGAAGGTCGTCAAGGCGAAGGCTACTAAGGCAAAGGCGAAGACGACTGCGTCGAAGCCACGCGCAAAGAAATCCGCCGGCTGACTGATCGTCGCCGGCCATGTGGCGGTCCCGCCCTCTCCCATTGCGAGGAGAAGCGGCGCGAGGCCCTTAATAATCGATCAGTGAGGAGTCGTTTTGAAAGTCGACGTCAGAGACAACAATGTCGATCAGGCCCTTCGGGCTCTGAAGAAGAAATTGCAGCGCGAAGGCGTCTTCCGTGAAATGAAGGCGCGCCGCGCCTATGAGAAGCCGTCCGAGCGACGCGCACGTCAAAAGCAGGAGGCCATTCGCCGCTCCCGCAAGCTTGCCCGCAAGCAGGCGCAGCGCGAAGGTCTCGTTCCCGGTCCGAAGCGCAAGCCGCCCCGCGCCGGCGCAGCGCGTCCGGGTGCCGCAGGGTCCGGCGGCGCGAGCACGGGCTATTCCGGTGGCGACGCCCCGCGGCCATACAACACGGCCGGCTGACCAGTCTCTTTTTTGGTTTGTCTATTCGATTGCCCGGTGGCCGCAAGGCTGACCGGGCAATCGCATTTTGAACGGTTGCATCGACGCCGTGGTCCGGCCACGCGTCACTGCCTACTCCTCGTCACCCAGCCCTTCGAACAGCGCCGTCGACAGGTACCGCTCGGCGAAGGACGGGATGATCACGACGATGTTCTTGCCCGCCATCTCATCGCGCCGGCCGACACGGATCGCGGCCGCGAGCGCCGCGCCGGATGAAATTCCCACCGGAACGCCTTCCAGCCGGGCGACCAGACGCGCCAGCTCAAAGGATTCCTCGTTCGAGACCTGGACGACCTCGTCATAGACCTCGCGATCGAGGATTGCCGGCGCGAAACCGGCGCCGATCCCCTGGATCTTGTGCGGACCGGGAGCGCCACCCGACAAAATCGGCGATGCCTCCGGCTCCACGGCGATGACCTTGAGGCCGGGCTTCTTCTGCTTCAGCGCCTGGCCGGCGCCGGTGATCGTGCCGCCGGTGCCGATGCCGGCCACCAGCACGTCGACCTCGCCCTTGGTATCGTTCCAGATTTCCTCGGCGGTGGTGACGCGGTGTATTTCCGGGTTGGCCGGGTTCTCGAATTGCTGGGGCATCACAGCGTCCGGGATCTCGGCGACGAGTTCCTCGGCCTTGGCGATCGCGCCCTTCATCCCCTTGGCGCCCTCGGTCAGCACCAGGTCCGCGCCAAGCAGCCGCAACATCTTGCGCCGTTCGACCGACATCGTCTCGGGCATGGTCAAGATCAACCGATAGCCCTTGGCGGCCGCCGCGAAGGCGAGCGCGATACCGGTGTTACCCGAAGTGGGCTCGACCAATGTCGTCTTGCCCGGCGTGATCCGGCCGTCGGCTTCGAGTTTCTGGATCATCGCGACGCCGATACGGTCCTTGACGCTGGCGATCGGATTGAAGAATTCGAGCTTGGCGAGAAGATGCGCCTTGACGCCCTTTTCCTTCGCCAGCTTGTCCAGGCGGACGATCGGCGTATCGCCGATGGTGTCGACGATGGAATCGTAGATACGCCCCCGCCCCCGCGTCCACGCCCTGCTGTCGTTTGCGGCTTTGTCCATGGCTTGGTTCTCCCTATCGCGTCGTGGCTCAGTCGCAGCCGGCCGCTCCATCAGCTGTAAAGCTTATGGCGAAAAACCACCGGATGTGAGGCCGTGTCATCCAAACCGCGGCCGTCCGATAAAAAAGCATACCCCAAGTGCGCCAAAGCGCCATCGAACCGATGGCACAATACGAGCGAAGCATCGAATTGTCCGGATCCCGCCAACGCGATCTTATGACAATTGCGGGAGAACGGAGGCTCGGTGCAGGTAAATCCGCCGGCCGAGAAACCAGCGAGATCACCGTTGCGCCCTGCCTTTGCCCATATCCGAACTATCTGCGGCGAATTTCTCGTGCTGGTCGCTGCGATGACGCTGATGTCGGGGACGGCGGGGTTCTATCTATTCCGCGGGTTCGGACAACCGGTCATGATGACGGCGGCGCTTTTCGCGTTCGCCGTGCCGCTGGTGACCGCCCTTCCCTATGTCGTTTATCTGGCTGTCCGGTTGAACAGCCTGATGTCGGACAATGCCGGCCTCCAACGCGCCGCCACGACCGACCGGCTGACGGGACTTCTCAACCGGGCCGGCTTCGAGGGCGAGATCCGACGCCACATCGCGACACTTGAGAGAAAGCAGCAGGGCGGCCTGATGCTGCTCGTCGTGGACGCCGACAATTTCAAGCAGATCAACGACCGGCTGGGGCATCCAACCGGCGATCAGGCCTTGAAGGCGATCGCGACCGAGCTGCGTCATTCGATCCGCGTCGGCGACGCCTTGGGCCGGATCGGCGGCGAGGAATTCGCCATCTCGCTGCCCTGCGCCAATATCGGACAAGGCCGGACGGTGGCCGAGCGCCTGCGGCTGGCCATCAACGCGATCAGCGTCGGTGAAGGTGACGACACCATCCGGCTCTCGGTTAGCGTCGGCGGCGCGTTTTCCGCGGCGCCGCAATCCTTCGATGTCATCTATGCAGCCGCGGACAGCAATCTCTACCAGGCCAAGCAGGCTGGCCGGAACCGCAGCACCATCTCGGCGATGGGGGAACGCGCATGGCTATCTTCGCGACGCGGGAAAATCGGTCCCCGCCACCCCCTGACAGCCCCGGCCGGTCACCCGGTTCCCGTCGAACCGAAACCACCGTCACCCCGCTCGCTAACCGCAAGACTTTGTCGCTCACCGAACTCTGCCTGGACGACCGGCGCGACGACCATCTGCGCGATCCTGTCGCCGCGCGCGACGGTGAATGCCTCCTCGCCCAGATTGACGAGGATGATCTTCACCTCGCCGCGATAGTCGCTGTCGATGGTGCCGGGCGTATTGAGGACCGTGACGCCGTGCTTGGCGGCCAAGCCGGAGCGCGGCCGCACCTGAACCTCGTAGCCCGCCGGAATCTCGAAGCTCAGGCCGGTCGGCACCAGCGCCCGCGCGCCGGGAGCCAGGGTCAGCGGTTCCTCCAAGGCAGCGCGAATGTCCGCCCCGGCCGCGCCATTTGTCGCGTAGGCGGGAAGCGGCAGATCCGCGCCATGGGGCAGACGGCACATGCCGATCGTTGGCGCGCTCAAGGACGGTCACCCTCTGTCAGGCGGGCGGCGATCCATGCCGCAAGGCGCCGCGCGACTTCTGTCTTGTCGAGCTTGGGCCAGTCCTCGACGCCGTCCCGCGTGACGATATGCACGGTGTTTGCCATGCCCCCCATGACGCCGGTCGCGGCCGACACGTCATTGGCGACGATCGCGTCGGCGCCCTTTCTGTCCAGCTTTGCACGTGCATTCGCCAGGAGATCGTCGGTCTCGGCCGCGAAGCCGACAACGAGGCGCGGCCGCAATTGCGAGTGGCCGATGGTCGCCAGGATGTCCGGATTCTCCGTCAAGGCGAGCGCCGGCGGGCCGCCGTCGCCCTTCTTGATCTTGGCCTCACCCTCCGCGACCGTCCGCCAGTCGGCGACGGCGGCAACGAACACCGCGGCGTCTGCCGGAAGCGCCGCCTCGACGGCTTGCAGCATCTCGCGCGCGGTCTCGACACGGCGCATGGCGACACCGGGCGGATCTGCGATGGCGACGGGGCCGCTGACCAGCGTCACCTCGGCCCCCAATCCGGTAAGCGCTGCGGCGATGGCGTGTCCCTGCCGCCCGGACGAGCGGTTGGCGAGGTAGCGGACCGGGTCGATCGGCTCGTGGGTCGGGCCTGACGTGACCACGATGCGGCGACCCGCGAGCGGCTTGGCCCCACCGTCCAGCACAGCCTCCAGCGCCGCCGCGATCTCCATCGGCTCGGCCATGCGGCCAATTCCGGCCTCGCCCGCCTCGGCCATCTCGCCGGCATTCGGCCCGACGAAGCGGACGCCATCGGCGGCCAGCACCTGATGATTGCGGCGCGTCGCCGGATGCGCCCACATCGCCGGGTTCATCGCCGGCGCCATCAGGATCGGCGCCTTCGCCGCGAGCAGCACGGCGGTGGCGAGATCGTCGGCCAGGCCATTGGCGCAGCGCGCCATCAAATTGGCCGTCGCCGGCGCAACGAGAATCGCATCGGCCTCGCGGGCCAGACGGATATGGCCGACATCGTGCTCGTCCTCGCGGTCGAACAGATCGTCGAACACCTTGGAGGCCGACAGCGCGCCGACCGCGAGCGGCGTCACGAACTCCTTGGCCGCCGCCGTCATCACCGGCGTCACGCGCGCGCCGCGCTCGCGCAGGCGGCGGATGAGGTCCAGCGTCTTGTAGGCCGCGATGCCGCCGCCGATAATCAGAAGGACGCGCTTTCCGTCGAGCCCGCTCATGCCACCAGCGCCGGTTCGATGTCGGTGTGGAAGAAATCGTCGCCCTTGAACAGCAGCGGCGCGTCGAGCGACCGGGCCAGCGCATAGGAGAAGCAATCGCCGAAATTCAGCCGCGCCGGGCTGCCCGACCCGCGGCCGAAGCGGCGATAGGCCTCGATGGCAAGATCGGCCTGGCGGACGTTGAATGGATGTGTTCGCAACACCATATCCTCCATCATCTCATGCAGCCGACGCACACCTTGCGATCCATGCTGGCTGCGGATCACGATCGCTGTCTCGACGAACGTCGCTGCGGAAATCGAAACCTCGTCATCGTTCACGATCAGGCGTGTGATCCGCTCGGCCTCCGGTTCGGCATTTGTGACCGCCACGATCGCCGAACTATCCACGACGATCACTCGACGAAATCCCAAAGTTCGTCGGTGAACGTCTTCTGGTCGAAAGGCCGATCGGGCTTGCGTCCCAGCGACAGGATGCGCCGGACGCGCGCCTCCCGCGCCTCCACGCTTTCCCCCTGGCCGGCAGGCCGCCCGTCGACCGAGGCGCCGAGAATCGTGCGCGCCTCTTCCTCCATGGACCGGCCGTGTTCGGCCGCGCGCATGCGCAGCTTCCGTTTCACGTCCGCATCGAGATTGCGAATCGTCAGGCTGGCCATCCTCGCCTCTCGTCTAGCTCTTACCAGCCAATCTAAGTTCCGGATGATTGCAATGCAATCAAAGGGGTAAGCCGGATCATCGGCATCCCGGTTGCGCTCAAAATATCATCGAGATCGCAATCGACAGCAGCGACACGGCGATCACCCATTGGGCGACACGACCACTGATGATGCTGGTTCGCTTCTCCGTGGCGAGGTCCGTGAGCGTATCGTCGTTCAGCCGGATACCGTTTTCGATCAGATCCGGCATCTGCTTGGCGAGGATTTCCAGCCCGACCGCGAGATCGGGCGCGCGGTGCAGCAGCCGCAGCATCGCATCGACACCTGCGCGGGCTTCCCGCAGCTTGGCCGCCGGCCCGAGCTCTTCGAGGATGTAGTCAGACACCACCGGCTCGGCGGCAACCCACATGTTGAACTTCGGGTCGAAGGTGCGTGCGACTCCTTCCACGACGACCATGGTCTTCTGCAACAAGACGAGTTCGGGCCGGGTCTTCATGTCGAACAGCTCGGTGACCTCGAACAAGAGCGCCAAGAGGTGGCCCATCGAAATCGTCTCGGCGGGCTGGCCATAGATCGGCTCGCCGATCGCGCGAAGCGCCTGGGCGAAGCTGGCGACGTTCTGGCTGCGCGGCACGTACCCGGCCTCGAAATGCAGCTCAGCCACGCGCAGATAGTCGCGGCGAATGAAGCCGTAGAGGATCTCGGCGAGGAAGCGCTTGGATTCCGCGCTGAGCCGGCCGACGATGCCCAGATCGACCGCGATCACCGTGCCGTCCGGGCCGACGAACAGATTGCCCTGATGCATGTCGGCATGAAAGAAGCCGTCGCGCATGGCGTGGCGCAGGAACGATTGCACCACGGTCACGCCGATCTGCTTCAGATCATGCCCGGCCATCGCGATCGCGGCGACATCGCTCATCTTGATGCCGTCGATCCACTCCATGGTGAGGACGTCGCGGCCGGTGCGCTCCCAGTCGATCGTCGGCACCCGAAATCCGAAATCGTTCGCCGTGTTTTCGGCCATCTCGGACGCCGCGGCCGCCTCCAGCCGCAAATCCATCTCGATCCTTGTCGACTGGGCGAGCGTCTCCACCACCGCCACCGGACGCAGCCGGCGCGACGAGCGCACGTAGCGCTCCAAAAAGCGCGCGATGGAGGCGAAGGTCTCCAGTTCATGCAGAAAGCGGACGCGGACGCCGGGCCGGACCACCTTGACGGCGACGAAGCGCTCGCTGCCGTCGGCGTCGCGAATACGCGCCTTATAGACCTGGGCGATCGATGCCGCGCCAACGACCTCGCCGAGCTCCAGAAAGAGTTCGTCGACGCGCCGCCCGAGCGTCGTCTCGATCTCGATCACAGCCAGCGCCGTATCGAAAGGCGGGACCTTGTCCTGAAGGCTGCCGAGTTCGCTCGCCGCCGCCGCTCCCACAAGGTCCGGCCGGGTCGCCAGAAATTGGCCCAGCTTGACGTAGGACGGCCCCAGACGGTTCAACGCGCGCGACAGATTGTCGGAGCGTTCCCGATTTTCAGCCGAGCCCCGCTCGATCAATCGCGCGAAGCGGTGCAGCAGCGCCGGCCCGGGCGGCAGGCCCTCGGCGGGAAACGAGCCGATGACACCCTCGCGGGCGAGAACAAAGACCGCGCGGACGAGTGCGATCGTGCCGGAAATGGGATTGGCCAAGAGTCTTTCCGCCCGATCGATTCAGAGCTTCCAGCCGGAATGGATGGCGGCGATGCCTCCCGACAGGTTGCGATAGGCGACGCGCTCGAAGCCGGCGGCGCGAATGGCCGCAGCAAAATTCGCCTGGTTGGGAAAGCGCCGGATCGACTCGACCAGATACTCGTAGGATTCGCGATCGTTGGCGACGGCCTCGCCGATCCTCGGGATCGCCTTGAACGACCACGCTTCGTAGACCCGGTCGAGAACCGGCATGTCGACCTCGGAAAATTCCAGGCACAGGAACCGGCCGCCGGGCTTGAGCACCCGATACGCCTCGCTCAGGGCCTTGTCGATCCGCGGCACGTTGCGAATGCCGAAGGCGATCGTGTAGGCGTCGAAGCTCATGTCGGGGAGCTTCAGTTCCTCGGCGTTGCCTTCGACGAAAACCAGATTGCCGTCGAGCCGTCGCTTCGCCGCCCGCTCGGCGCCGACGCCGAGCATCGAGGCGTTGATGTCGAGAACGGTGCCCTCGGCGCGCCGCCGCGATGCCTCGACAATGCGGAAGGCGACATCGCCGGTGCCGCCCGCCACGTCGACAAACCGCCAGCCGGCGCGATGCGGCGGCGCCAGCCAGGCGACCATGGCGCTCTTCCAGGCGCGATGGAGGCCGGCCGACATCAGGTCGTTCATCAGGTCGTAACGCTCGGCTACGCGGTGGAAGACATCGTTGACGCGCGCCTGCTTCTCCTCCCGGCCTGCCACTGTGGCATAGCCGTAGGAGGTCTCCATCGCTTCGGCTCCGGTGACACGGGTTCGCGACATGGGACGGCCCCTTACATTGCATCGCATCGACCGGATGCGGATATTGGAACGGCGAACCCGCGCCGGTCCTGCGAGAGACAGGGAGAGGCGAAGTTCGACAGGCGCTTCGATCGGAAGCGCTGCATCAATCAGGGACTTAATCGAAAATGCCGGAATTGCCAGAGGTGGAGACGGTGCGCCGCGGCCTTCTTCCCGTTGTCGAAGGCGCGCGAATCGAGCGGGTGGTGCTCGGGCGGCCCGACCTGCGCTTTCCGTTGCCGGCGCGATTCGCCGAGCGGCTGGGCGGCCGGCGGATCGAAAGTCTCGGACGACGGGCCAAATATCTCGTCGCCGACCTGGAGGGCGGGCTGGTGCTAGCCATGCATCTCGGCATGTCGGGCTCGTTCCGGATCGAAGTGCCGCAAGGCGACAGCGTTCCCGGCGCGTTCGCGCATCCGCGGTCCGACGTCCGACGCCACGATCATGTGCGCTTCGATATGATCACACGCAATCTCGCACCGGCCTCGATCATCTATAATGACCCGCGCCGCTTCGGCTACATGACGCTGATCGAGCGCGCCGAACTGGCGGAACACCCGCATTTTCGCGGCCTCGGCATCGAACCGACGGGCAACGGGCTGTCCGGACAGGCGCTCGCCCCGCTCTTTGCGGGCCGCAGCGCGCCGCTGAAGTCAGTGCTGCTCGACCAGCGGATCATCGCCGGCCTCGGCAACATCTATGTCTGCGAGGCATTGTGGCGGAGCCGCCTGTCGCCGCGGCGGGCTGCCGGAATGCTGGTGAAGAAGGACGGCACCGCCAGCCAGCGGCTGGAAGCCCTCGCTCTCAATATCCGCGAAACGATCGCCGATGCCATCGCGGCGGGCGGTTCATCGCTGCGCGACTATCGCCAGGCAGACGGATCGCTCGGTTATTTCCAGCATCGCTTCGCCGCCTACGACCGCGAAGGCGAGCCCTGCCGGAACGCGGCTTGCCGCGGGATCGTCAGCCGCATCGTCCAGTCGGGGCGCTCGACCTTTTTTTGCCCGGCCTGCCAACGCTGACGATGGCAAAACGCGGACGCAGCACGATGTTGCGGGCAGGTCGCGCGGCTCCAAGCCGGCTGCGCCTGGTTGCTGCCCAGTCCATCCGCCTTGCCGACGACCACATTCGCCGATCCGCCTTCGCGCCGGATATTGACGGCCCCCGACGCATCTGCCTATAAGGGCTCGACTTTCGGCGGCGCTTCATGGCGCGGCCCGTTTTTTCGTGCTGCCGCGTCGCTTGAAGGCGCAAGCCGCACTCCACCCGATCCGACCGACACGGTTACGATAGAGAGAGACGATCCATGGCCAATACCCCTTCGGCCAAGAAGGCCACGCGGAAGATCGCGCGGCGTACCGCCATCAACACCAACCGCCGCAGCCGCGTGCGCACCTTCCTGCGCAACGTCGAAGAGGCGATCACCGCCGGCGACAAGGACGCGGCTGTCTCGGCATTCCGGATTGCCGAACCGGAACTGATGAGTGCCGTGTCCCACGGTGTGTTTCACAAGAACACGGCGTCGCGGAAGGTCTCCCGCCTTGCCCATCGCGTGAAGACGATCGGCGCCGCCTGATCTGAACGGCGCGTCACACCCGAGTCGATGACCGGGTAACTGGATGATGACAAAGCCCTGGCTTCGGCCGGGGCTTTTTGATTCCAAGGCCGAGACTGGCCATCCGATGACAATACGAACGGCCTCAGCGCGGACCACCGCTCATACCAACCTGCGGTGATAGGGACCTGTTCGATGGAGCTGAACGGGCTTGTCCGGCCAGCCCACCGAAGGCCGGGCGCTCGCCGCGCCTGGCTTCGTCGCCAGGTGCGGGAAATGGCCGGTCGAATGGGTCCTATCACCGCAGGTTGGTATAAGGCCGACGGGGATCGACAGCGGGCACCCGCGCCGCGTCCCAGCTCGGCTCGCCACCCGCCCCTGGCCGTGGGCACCGCGACGATTCGACGGGCACAGCTCGCCCGTCGCCGTTGGCACATGTCCTGTTTTCGCGATTCGCAGCCGCATTCGCGGGCGTTTTGGTCGACTTATCACAGTGCTTTCGCCCCCGGCGGACACCGAACCACGCCATCCACAAGACGGGTCCAGAAAAGTGTATCGATTCCAGTCGCTTGCAGAAGGTCAGTGAACGCTTATGCATTGGCGGT
Organism: Aurantimonas sp. C2-5-R2; assembly: GCF_036549495.1. Classification (NCBI taxonomy): domain Bacteria; kingdom Pseudomonadati; phylum Pseudomonadota; class Alphaproteobacteria; order Hyphomicrobiales; family Aurantimonadaceae; genus Aurantimonas; species Aurantimonas sp. C2-5-R2. The sequence continues at coordinate 91,869 of NZ_JAZHLJ010000004.1, read as the reverse complement.
CCGGGAGCTTTTTGAGTTCCCGGGAGTCAAGCAGGCCCGCCACAATTTTTTCATATTTATTCTTCCCCTCCGAGGCGTCGACGCCGGGATCGGGGAAAGCCCCGTGAGCAAAGTGTTTAGCGTGACATCGCCGCACGACCCGCATGGCGAGTCTGCAACAGGCGCCCTACTCGCATAACGATTCAGGCTGGACTCGGCTTGCTCACCGCCGCGCCGTTTCGTAGTTTCCCCCTCGAAGCAAGTGCGGGGAAAGACGAAATGCGGGGACAATCCAGGTTATCCAAAACTTCCTGGAATTTGTGGAAGGTTACGACCCTTAGGGTCGCTCCCGCATAAATTTAGTATCCGGTCTTTTCACGATTTATCCGAGTAAAAACGAGCGTTGGGCGAACCCTGGCGCAGCAAACTTCTGTGCCCATGCGGGACAGAGGCAGGGGACCTTTTTGCATGTCTAAAGACTACAGAGGCGATGTTTCACCTGGGGAGTGCTGGTCAGCGCTCGCAGAGAAACCGGACGCCCTGCTCGTCGACGTCCGCAGCACCGCCGAGTGGGCCTATGTCGGATTGCCGATGCTAGCCGCGCTCGGAAAGGCGACGCTGCTCGTCGAGTGGCAGAGCTTCCCTTCGATGGCGGTGGATCCAGCCTTCGCGGAGAAGCTCGCCGATCAGGTCGAAAAGACGGGCGGAACTCCGACCTCGCCGATCTTCTTCCTCTGCCGGTCCGGCGTCCGCTCGATCGCCGGGGCGGTGGCGCTGACCGCCCATGGTTATGAGAATTGTTTCAACGTCCTCGGCGGCTTCGAAGGGCCGCCGGACGCGGAAGGACATCGCGGGCGGAAAGCCGGTTGGAAAGCGGAGGGTTTGCCTTGGGCACAGAATTGAGTCTTCGCCGGCGCGTAACAGCTGTGAGTCCGAATGGGGACGGGACCCACGCGCTGCGCCAATCACCAACCAACAACAATGATTTCGGGGCAGGTATGGACGGCGGCGCGAGGGGCACGGCAGAAATTATGGAGCGGGTGAACGCCCGGCTAAAAGCGCAACTCGGACAGGACATCTTCGCCAGCTGGTTCCAGCGGATGAAACTCGATTCGTCCGGGAAGGGCGTCTGCCGGATTTCGGTGCCCACGGCGTTTCTGCGCAGCTGGATTCAGTCGCATTACCACGACCTGCTGACCGAGATCTTCAGCGCCGAAGTGCCGGGAACGCTGCGCGTCGACATCGCGATCCGCAGCGCCGTTCGCGGTGGCGGCGTCACGATTCGCCAGGCGCGCATCGCGGGCCAGAGCGAGCCGCAGGTGGCGCGGGTTGCGGAACCGGCGCGCAGGGCCGTCGCCGGCTCCCCGGCACCAGCAAAGGCGTTTCCTGGCGGCGACGCTCGAACCCCCGCTCTATCCCAGAGCGCCGAGTTCGGCTCGCCCCTCGACCCGCGCTACGTTTTCGACACCTTCGTGGAAGGCGCCTCCAACCGGGTCGCCCTCGCCGCCGCGCGAGCGATCGCGGAGAACGGGCCGCAGTCGGTTCGCTTCAACCCGCTGTTCATCCACGCTGCCGTCGGCCTCGGCAAGACCCACCTTCTCCAGGCGATCGCCAATGCGGCCTCGCGCCGTGAGGACCGGCCGCGCGTCGTCTATCTGACGGCGGAATATTTCATGTGGCGTTTCGCGACTGCGATCCGCGACAACCGCGCCCTCGATCTCAAGGAGACGCTGCGCGGCATCGACATATTGATCATCGACGACACCCAGTTCCTGCAAGGCAAATCGATCCAGCAAGAGTTCTGTCATCTTCTGAACGCGCTGGTCGATTCGGCGAAACAGGTGATCTGCGCCGCCGACCGCCCGGCGATGGAGCTGGAATCGCTCGACCCGCGCGTCCGCTCGCGGCTGTCGAACGGCGTCACGCTTCAGATCGCCGTGCCGGACTACGAAATGCGCCGCTCGATCATCGGGAGCCGGGCCGCGGCGATGCGAGCCGAGGATCCGAGTTTCGATATGCCCGAACGGGTGATCGACACGATCGCCGAGCGCGTCGCCGGCTCCGGTCGCGATCTCGAAGGGGCGTTCAACCAGATCGCCTTCCGCCACTCCCTCGGCCAGCCGCTCTCGGCGGAACATCTGGACGATCTGCTCAACCAGCTGACCCGGGCCAATATCGAACGGCGGGTTCGCGTCGAGGACATCCTGAAATTCGTCTCGCGCCACTACAATGTGACGCGCACCGACCTTTTGTCGGCGCGCCGCACCCGGACCATCGTGCGGCCACGTCAGATCGCCATGTATCTCGCCAAGACCATGACGCCGCGCTCGCTCCCCGAGATCGGCCGGCGCTTCGGCGGCCGCGACCACACCACGGTGCTGCACGCGGTGCGCAAGATCGAGGGCGAGCGCGCCAATGACGAGAAGCTGTCGGAGGAACTCGATCTGATCCGCCGGATGATCGAGGAATAGGCCCCGTCCAGATCCCGGTCCGGTACCGCACGCGGCGGTCGGCGCGCGATGCAGCGCGCCGCTTGAGCTAGAAAGCCGCCGCTTTTGGCTTTCCATGTGCGGTGCAAATCATTAAGACCATCGAACCCGGAACCGGCGCCGCCTCCCGTGGCGCCTGCCCCGAACAAAACGGCCTTCGTCATGCGTATCATCATCGAACGATCCAACCTCCTGAAGTCGTTGGCCCACGTCCACCGGGTCGTGGAACGCCGCAACACCATCCAGATTCTTTCGAACGTGCTGTTGAAGACCGAGGACGGCGCGCTTCGCCTGAAGGCCACCGATCTCGACCTGGAGATCACCGAAAGCGTCGCGGCCACCGGCGAGCAGGAAGGCGCAACGACGGTCCCGGCGCATCTGCTCTACGACATCGTGCGCAAGCTGCCGGACGGCGCCGAGGTCAAGCTGTCGACCAATGCCGACGGCAACCAGATGACGGTCTCGTCGGGCCGCTCGAATTTCCGTCTCCAGTGCCTGCCCGAATCGGACTTTCCCGATATCACCGCCGGAACGCTGAGCCACGCCTTCACGATCAAGGCGGCGGAATTCGCGCGGCTGATCGACCGGACGCATTTCGCCATCTCCACAGAGGAGACTCGCTACTATCTCAACGGCATCTTCCTCCACACGATCGAAGCGGACGGCGACCTCAAGCTGCGGGCGGTTGCCACCGACGGCCATCGCCTGGCGCGCGCCGAGATGGCGGCGCCGGCCGGGTCGGAGGGCATGCCCGGAATCATCATACCGCGCAAGACCGTGGGGGAGCTGCAAAAGTTGCTCGGCGACGGCGAGGACGACGCGGCGATCGAGGTCGAACTGTCCGACGCCAAGATCCGCGTGACGATCGGCCCGGTCGTCCTGACCTCGAAGCTGATCGACGGCACCTTTCCTGATTACCAGCGCGTCATCCCGCAGAACAACGACAAGGCGCTGACCCTCGACCGACAGAGCTTTTCGGCTGCCGTCGACCGGGTGTCGACGATTTCGTCCGAGCGCGGACGCGCGGTCAAGCTCGCGGTCAGCGACTCCCAGTTGACCCTCACCGTCAACTCGCCCGATTCGGGCACGGCGACCGAGGAACTGGCGGTCGGCTACGATTCAGATGACATCGAGATCGGTTTCAACGCGCGTTATCTTCTCGACATCACCGCCCAGCTCACCGGCGACGAAGCCGTGTTCATGCTTGCCGATGCCGGTTCCCCCACGCTCATCAAGGACGGCGGCGACGACGCGACGCTTTACGTCCTGATGCCGATGCGGGTCTGATTGCCGCGACGGTCTTGACCGGGGAACGCCAAACCGGCGACGCGGCCGGGACACAATCCGGCTTACCGGTCGTCCGACTGAGCGAATTGCGGCTTGCCGATTTTCGCAATTACGAGACCCTGCGCCTGACCTTCGACCGGGGCTTCGTCGCCTTCGTCGGCGATAACGGCGCTGGCAAGACCAATCTCATCGAGGCGGTGTCGCTGCTGACACCGGGACGCGGCCTGCGCCGGGCGACCTATCATGACATCGCGCGCAAGGGCGGCAGCGGCGGGTTTTCCATTCGCGCCGGGCTGGTTTCGCTCCAGGGCGAGGCAAACGTCATCACCAAGGTCCAACCCGATCCGGCCGGTCCGGCGACGCGAACGGTGCGGATCGACGAGACCGCGGCCAAGAGCGCCGACGAATTGCTCGACCTGTTGCGCATTCTCTGGCTGACACCGGCAATGGACGGGCTGTTTACCGGCCCGACGGGCGACCGCCGCCGCTTCCTCGACCGCATGGTGCTGGCGGTCGATCCGACCCACGGCCGCCGCGCGGTCGACTACGAGCGCGCCATGCGCTCGCGCAACCGGCTGCTTTCGGACAACCGCCTGGATGATTCCTGGCTGAGCGGAATCGAGGCACAGATGGCCGAGCTCGGCGTCGCAATGGCGCTGGCGCGGGCCGAACTCGTCGGAATGCTGGCCGGGATGATCGACCAGTCCGGCGCCGACAATCCCTTCCCCAGGGCAGGCCTCGATCTGGCGTCCGGCTATGGCGATAGCGATCTGTCCCGCCCCTCGGCCGATATCGAGGACGAGGCGCGCACGCGGCTGCGCGCCGGTCGCCATGCCGACCGGGCCGCCGGCCGTACGCTGCTGGGCGCCCACCGAGCGGACCTTTCGGTCGTCCACCTGGCCAAGGCGATGCCGGCGGCGCTGTCCTCGACCGGCGAGCAGAAGGCGCTGCTCATCGGCCTGGTGCTGGCCCATGCCCGGCTGGTCGCCGCCGTTTCGTCGCTGCCGCCGATCCTGCTACTCGACGAAATCGCCGCCCATCTCGATCCCGGTCGCCGCGCGGCGCTGTTCGATCTGATCGCCGAGCTCGGCGTGCAGGCCTTCATGACCGGCACCGATGCGAGCCTGTTTGACGCCCTCGGCGACAGAGCCCAGATGCTGGAGGTGGCGGCGAGCACGGTCCGCCCAGCCCCCGCGAGCGGTGCGACAAGTGCGACAAGTGCGGAATCGGAGCAAGGACGATGAGCGACAAGCCTCTCGACGCCCAGGAACTCGAACGCTATGCGCGCCACATCGTGCTGCCGGAGGTCGGGGGGCCTGGCCAGCAGAAGCTGAAGCGGGCGCGGATCCTCGTCGTCGGCGCCGGCGGCATCGGCTCACCGGTCGTGTTCTATCTCGCGGCGGCCGGGATCGGCACCATCGGTATCGCCGACGACGACACGGTGTCGCTTTCGAACCTGCAGCGCCAGGTGCTGCATCGGACCGCCGATGTCGGCCGGTCGAAGCTCGACAGCGCCGCAGATGCCGTCGCGGCGCTCAACCCGCATGTCACGGTCGTGGCCCATCCTTTGCGCCTCCACGCGGACAATGGCCGTGACATCGTCGCCGACTACGATCTCGTCATCGACGGCTCGGACAATTTCGCCACGCGCTACGCCATGGCGGACCTTTGCGAGGCCGCGCGCCGGCCGCTGGTCACCGCCGCGGTCAACCGGTTCTCCGGCTCGCTGACCGTGCTGAAGCCCTACGAGGCCAACACGGACGGACATCCGAATCCGGGCTATCGCGACCTCTTTCCCGAGGCGCCGCCGGCCGGGCTGGTGCCATCCTGCGCCGAGGCCGGCATCCTCGGGGTCACCCCCGGCGTCCTCGGCACGCTGGCCGCCAGCGAGGCGATCAAGCTCGTCTGCGGCATCGGCGAGCCGCTGGTCGGGCGGTTCCTGATGATCGATCTTCTGACCATGCGCATCGAGGAAATCCGCTACCGCCGGCGTCACGGGCGTTCCGTGTCGCCGTAAGGAAACCTCTCGGAATCGGACTCGGCGTCCTTGCGGATGCCGAGCCTTGGGTCGCCGTCCCTTGCCTCAGCGCAGGTGGTGGACTTCCTGCAGCCCGTAGACGGGCGTCTCGAGTCCCTCCATTCGCGCCTTCAACTGCAGCGACAGATAGAGTGAATAGTGCCGCGACTGGTGCAGATTGCCGCCGTGGAACCAAAGATTGTCTTGCTGCGTCGGCTTCCAGATGTTGCGCTGCTCGCCTTCCCAGGGTCCCGGATCCTTCGGCGTGTCGGAGCCGAGGCCCCAGACCTTGCCGACCTTGTCCGCCACCTCCTGGCTGATCAGATCGGCGGCCCAACCGTTCATCGAGCCGTAGCCGGTGGCATAGACGATCAGATCGGCCGGCAGTTCCGTCCCATCCTTGAACGCCACACCTGTTTCGGTGATCTCCTCGATCTCGACGCCGCTCTTCAGCTTGATCTTGCCGTCGATGATCAGCTGGCTCGCGCCGACATCAATGTAATAGCCCGAGCCGCGGCGCAGATATTTCATGAACAGGCCGGAATCGTCGCTCCCATAGTCGAGCATGAAGCCCGCCTTCTCCAGGTCGCGATAAAAGTCCGCGTCGACCTCGCGGATCTTGTCGTAGACCGGAATCTGGAACTCGTGGAGAATCCGGTAGGGCAGCGACGCGAAGATCATGTCGGCCTTGTTGGTGGTGACGCCGCTTTCGACCGCCCGCTCGGAGTACAAATCGCCGAGGCCATACTCCATCAACGAGTCCGACCGCACGATGTGGGTGGTCGAGCGCTGCACCATGGTGACATCGGCGCCGGCCTCGTAGAGCGCGGCGCAGATGTCGTGGGCGGAATTGTTCGAGCCGATGACGACGGCCTTCTTGCCCTTGTAGGCGTCGGGACCGGGATGCTTGGAAGAATGGTGCTGCTCGCCCTTGAAGCGGTCCATGCCCTTGAAGTCCGGGACGTTGGCCTTGCCCGACATGCCGGTCGCCAGCACCAGCTGCTTCGGGCGAAGCGTCACCTCTTCGCCATCACGATCGACGACGACGGTCCACTCGCCGGTTGCTTCGTCGCAGGAAGCGCTCTTGCAGGTCGTCTTCGACCAGTAATTGAGCTCCATGATCTTGGTGTACATTTCCAGCCAGTCGCCGATCTTGTCCTTCGGCGCGAAGACCGGCCAGTTCTTCGGAAACTCCAGATAGGGCAAATGGTCGTACCAGACCGGGTCGTGCAGGCAGAGCGACTTGTAGCGCTTGCGCCAGGAATCGCCCGGCCGATCGTTCCGCTCGACGACGATCGTCGGCACGCCGAGCTGGCGCAGCCGCGCGCCCAGCACGATGCCGCCCTGGCCGCCGCCGACGATCACTACATAGGGCTGCGTCTTGTAGCCGAGTTCCGCCGCTTCCTGCTCCTGCTTCTCGAGCCAGGACTTCCGGTTCATCGACGATCCGTGCTCGGCGCCCATCGGCCGGCGATGATGCATCGGCTCTTCGAAGCCCTTCAATTCCGTCATCGCGGTCAGCAGGGTCCAGGCCTTTCCGTCCTTCAGCCGCAACAGGCCATTGCCGCGTGCGACACCGGTCTCGAAGGTGATCCAGGCCGTGGTCACGCCGCCATCCTCGGTCGGCTCCTCGGCGATCTGGAAGTTGTTCGGCTTCACCGCGCCGAGCTGCGACGACAGCATGTCGCGCACGCCGTCAGGCCCCTCGACGGTCTTGATGTTCCAGGTGAAGGTTACGAGATCGCGCCAAAAACTCGTCGTCGCGAACAGATCCGCCGCCACGTCGATATCGCCCGTCGACAATGCGCCTTCGAACGCGCTCAACCATCTTTCGACGGATTTTCGGGCTTCGCTCTTTCCGGCCGCCGGCCGTTCCAGCGTTTCGCTCATTGTTCCGCTCCCTGTTCCACCCGTGCCCTCTTCAAGAGTTCACCGCCGGGAGCGCGCTGTCCATCCGTTTTTGAAAAATGCCGCCGGGCCGTCCGCGCGGGGAAGGACGTCACCGATCGGCAAGATTACTTCTCGCAGAGCTTGCGGCGGCCGCGATAGGGCTGGAACGTGCAATCGGAAGTCCGGAAGGACCGGTACGCGCGCGAACAGGCCCGGACGTTGCACTGCGGCGCCCCGGCGCTCTCGCCGGCGATCATCTCGGCGATGCTGGCCGGACGCGAAGGCGTCTCCGCCGCCGGTTCCATCGGCGCAGAATCAGCAGGGGCGGTCGGCGCCGCGGCCACCGGTTGCATCGCTCCGGCGGCCTGCTCCATGAAGCTCTTCCAAATCGTCGCCGGCAATTGTCCACCGGTCACGCCGTCCATCGGCGTGCCGTCGTCATTGCCGACCCAGATGCCGACGGTCAGCGCCTCGTTGAAACCGACGAACCAGGCGTCGCGCGATTCCTGGCTGGTCCCGGTCTTGCCGGCGGCGAAGCCGTCGAGCGCCGCCGCCTTGCCGGTTCCCTTGTCGACGACGAGCTTGAGCAAGCCGACAAGGGGATCCTGCAAGGGCCCCAGTTCACGCTCAGGGCGCTTCGATGGGCCGATGCGAAAGCTCTGGCCGGCGCCGTCGACGGCGAAGGAGGTGATACCCCAGGGCTCGATCGGCGTGATCCCGACGCGCACCGAGGCATAGGCCCCTGTGAGATCGAGAAGCGTGACCTCGGACGCGCCGAGGGCAAGGCTCGGCGTTTCGGTTAGGTCCGCGTCGATGCCGAGATCACGGGCCGCCGCCGCGACCTTGTCGATGCCGACATCCATCGCGAGGCGCACCGTCGCCGCGTTCAGGGAACGGGCGAAGGCCTCGGCCAGCGTGACCCTGCCGCGATATTTGCCGCTATAGTTCTCCGGCTTCCAGCCATCGATCTCGATCGGCGCATCCTCGATACGGTCATTCGGCGAGAGGCCGGCGCGCAGCGCCGCGTAATAGACGAACAGCTTGAAGGTCGAGCCCGGCTGACGCTTGGCGGCGACCGCGCGGTTGAATTTCGAGGCGGTATAATCGCCACCGCCGACCATGGCGACCACGGCTCCGTCGGGCCGCAGCGCGACGAGCGCTGCCTGGCCGACGCCCTTTTCGGCGCCCTGCGTGGCGAGGGCCTCGGACACGACCTGTTCCGCCGCGGCCTGAAGCTCCGGGACCAGCGTGGTCTTGACCTCGATGCTGCCGCGAAACGGGCCGGCGATCTCACGAGCATCGGAGATCACCCAGTCGGCGAACCAGGAGCCGCCGCCCATGTCCGGACGGCTCGGGCTGAGCTGTGTCGAACCCAGTTTGGCCGCCGCGATCTCCGACGGCTCGAGATATCCGGCATCGCCCATCGCATTCAATACGACGCCAGCGCGCTCCTTCGCTCCCTCCAGATTTTCCAATGGGTTGAGCTGCGACGGCGCCTTGATCAGGCCGGCCAGCATGGCACTTTCGGCCAGGGTCAGTTCGCCGACCGAGTTGTCGAAATAGACCCGCGCGGCGGCCGGCATCCCGGTCGCGCCGGCGCCCAGATAGACATTGTTGAGATAGCGCGCGAGGATCTCGTCCTTGGACAGGCGCGTCTCGATCCAGAACGCCAGGAAGGCTTCCTGGATCTTGCGCTTCAGCGTGCGATCCCGCTCCAGATAGCTGATCTTGAGGAATTGCTGGGTGATCGTGCTGCCGCCCTGCACCACCTCGCCAGCGAAAAGATTGCGGGTCAAAGCCCGCGCGACACCACGAAAATCAAGCCCCCAATGCTGGTAGAAGCGACGATCCTCAATGCTGAGGACGGCCTCGACCAGATGGTCGGAAAATTCGTCCAGCGGCGCGTAGCTCCCCTGATAGGGGCCTTGCTGCACCAAGGCCTGACCATCGGCCGCCTGCAGAACCACCACCGGCTCGCCGGTTCCCTCGGCGATTTCGGCGAACGGCACGTCGTAGAGCGCCCAGGCGGCGACTCCTGACAAAAGCAGGAAGCCGGCGACGAAGACGACGCCCAGAATGGATGCGACGCGGCCGACGCTCCAGGTTCGCCGGACGGGTCGATTGCGCCAGTTCGCGCGAAACGTCTTCGCCCGCGCGCCGGTCGCGACGGCCAGTCCGCGCCAGTCCGTGTCTCGGAGCGATTGCGAGGTCCTGGCGCTGAACCGGGTCAGGCCTCGGCCGGCCTGACGTCCCAGCACGGCGGTCCTGGCAGCCAGCCACCGTCCGAGCCGGGCAAGGTCGGCCATCAGCGCCTTGCGAAAGACGGCAAAAGCCTCACCCGTCTGCCCGGCGGGAGCGGGCGCATTCTGATCGCTACCGGTCGAACAGCTCTCCCCGGAGGCCCGCGAGGGGCCATGATCATCGTTCGCGTCCGGCATCAAATCTCACTCGTTTTACAGCCAACGCGGCATATGGCGTCCGTCGCCGCCCGGCATAGTGACGGTTACGAGCACAAACCAGAGAATTTTACCGAGGCGACGTCGCCCGCGCGGCCGGTCCCGCCCAGCGACAGCTCAAAAATCGCCGGGCAGGATGCGATCGGGAGGGCGATGGCCGTCCATCAGCGTGTGGATGTTGATGATGACCTTCTCGCCCATCTCGATCCGGCCCTCGATCGTCGCCGAACCCATGTGCGGCAGGAGGACGACGCGGTTCTCCTCAGCGAGCCGCACCAGCTTGCGATCGATCGCGGGTTCTTCCTCGAACACGTCGAGGCCGGCCCCGGCGATGCGATCCTCCTGCAGCAGCTTCACCAGCGCCCGTTCGTCGATGATCTCGCCGCGGGCGGTGTTGACGATGAACGCGTGCGGCTGGATCAGCGCCAGGCGCCGCGCCGACAGGAGATGGTAGGTCGCCGGCGTATAGGGGCAGTTCACCGAGAGGATATCCATGCGGGCGAGCATCTGGTCGAGGCTCTCCCAATAGGTCGCGCCGAGTTCGGCCTCGGTCTTGGGGTCAACCCGCCGCCGGTTGTGATAATGGATTTCGAGACCGAACGCCTTGGCGCGACGCGCCACGGCGGTGCCGATGCGGCCCATTCCCAAGATGCCGAGCTTCTTGCCCCAGATCCGCCGTCCGACCATCCAGGTCGGTGACCAGCCGGGCCAACGTTCGCTGCCGAGGAGGCGCGTGCCGCCCTCGACCAGCCGGCGCGGCACCGCGAGAATCAGCGCCATCGTCATGTCCGCGGTGTCCTCGCTGAGGACGTTCGGCGTGTTGGTGACGAAGAGATTGCGCGCCAGCGCCGCCTCGACGTCGATATTGTCGACGCCGTTGCCGTAGTTGGCGATCAGCTTGAGGCGCGGGCCGGCCTGTTCGATCACCGCGCGGTCGATCCGGTCGGTGACGGTCGGGACCAGCACGTCGGCCTCGCGGACGGCGGCGACCAGCGCATGCTGCTCCATCGGCCGATCGGTTTCGTTCAGCCGCGTGTCGAAGAGTTCGCGCATGCGCGCCTCGATCGGCGCCGGCAGCTTGCGCGTGATGATCACCAGCGGCTTCTCGCGCTTCGTCATCGGTCGCAATCCTTTGCACTCAAGACGTTGTTAACCGAAACGGACGATCATTCGATCCGAGAGCCGAGGCCTCTCTCCTAGCAAGGCGGGGATGTGAAAACAAAGGGTTTCCCTCCGCCGGCAGAACAGCCTCGGCATCAGTTCGCGCATCGGCCGTCGGCCGTCCGAGCACCGCATCGTATTGTCCGGAGTTTCTCAATGCCGCTCGCAGCACCCATCCGTCGCTCGCTCCTATCTTTTATCGGCGCCGCCATGCTGGTGACCGGCGCGATCCCGTTTACGGCCGCGCAGGCGGTCGAGACCGGGCCCGTCTCGAAGCTGCCGCTGCCGCGCTACGTCAGTCTGAAGGCAAGTCGGGTGAATCTTCGCATCGGACCCGGCCGCGACTATCCGGTGAGCTGGCTCTATCTCAAAGTCGGCCTGCCGGTCGAAGTCATCCAGGAATACGACCTGTGGCGACGGATTCGCGATTCGGAAGGCACCGAGGGCTGGGTCTACTACTCGCTGCTGTCCGGTCATCGCACCTCCATCGCCGCGCCGTGGCTGAAGGGCAAGGCAACGCTGATCGACATCCACATGAGCCCGGCGACCGACGCGCCGCTGGTGGCGCGAATCGAGCCGGGCGTGGTCTCGGCCGTGTCGGAGTGCACGGCCGGTTGGTGCTCGGTCGAGGTCGCCGAGCGTAGCGGCTACGTGCGTCAGCAGGAAATCTGGGGGGTCTATCCGGACGAAACGTTCGAATAGGCGTGCGGTGCGGCCAACGCGCCGAAGCCCGGTATCACTGTTGCGGTGCCGGGTCTGGCCAACGCATCCGATCGGGCCGCGGGCGAGACATCTCGCCGCCGCGACGCGAAACGGCAAACGGCCGCACGTTCGGCAGTTCTATTCCGCGGCGATAGCGTCGGGCCGTCTGCGGCGTAAACGGACGACCACATCGACATTGACGATTTCCATGCCTTCGGGCGCTTCGGGCAACTGCTCGAGCCGCAGGCCGCCATCGGGAATGTCGATCATCACGTTCTCGTCCTCGACGAAGAAGTGATGGTGGTCGGAGGTATTGGTGTCGAAATAGGTGCGCTGGCCTTCAGCCGAGAGCGGCCGCACCAGACCGGCGTCGGTGAACTGGTGAAGCGTGTTGTAGACGGTTGCGAGCGAAACGGGTTCGCCCGCCCCATGCGCCTCTTCGTGCAGCTCCTCGGCGGACAGATGCCGGTCACCGGAGCCGAACATCAGATTGCACAGGGCAACGCGTTGCCGGGTCGGACGCAGCCCGACCGAGCGCAGACGCTCGAACACACAGAAGCTTTGGGTGCGCGGCCGGTTTTCCATCGCTGAGTGCCACCAATTTTGTATCTTGTTCAAGCTCGGGAACGCGACCTCGACCGCGCTCTTTCGGCTTATATACGTGATGACGGGCGCCGCGACAAATGTCGGTACGCATCGAAACCAGACCCCAATGACATAGGATCGATTCGATCCGATGTCATAATCGCGCGGAATGCGAGCGGAAAGCCGGATACCATTTTTGGTCGGATGCCCTAGCCGCAGGTCAGCCGCAGGTCAGCCGCAGGTTGTCCAACGCCTTGCCGGAGCCGGTGAGCGGAATGGTGTAGCGGCCGGCCGGCCCGGAGATTTCCGCGCTGCGCCCCTTGCGCAACGCCGCGATCAATTCGGCGAGACCGACCGGCGAGCCGCGACTGACCAGGACGGACGTTCCGTCCGCTTCGCCCTCGCGAGCGGTCGCCTCATACAGAAAGGCCGTTCCGTCGACGCTCACTCCGACCGTATAGCGGTCGCCATCCTGCAACCCGCCGGGAAACCCGGAAAAGATCATCGCGACCTTGCCATCGGGACCGCAGCGGAAGGACAGACCGGTATAGTCGCCCGCAACGGCGAAGCCCGCGGCTCCGTCCGACCCCGTCCAGCTCTGCGCCCTGGCCGGCAAGGCCGCGACCGCGGCGGCAACGATGACGGTACAGGCCAGAATGGCGAGGCCAGCCGTTTCGCGTCCTTTCACGGGCTTGTCTCCTTGGCGCCGGCATGAAATGCGACGTCGATACCCGACGCCTCTATCAAAGTTTGCCCGAGCGAGCATACATAGCGGCGACAATGAAGCGCGGCCGCGCCGGTCAGGTGCCGGTCGCTGATACGGGCGGTTTCCAGCCGCGCGGCATGCGTGCTAAGGGCGCATCCGAACCGGACGTCACACAGCCGGGAACTTGAGGGCGGATAGAACGGACCATGGCAACAGCAAAGACCTCCTTCGACTACGACGACATCATCGCCTGCGCCAACGGCCAGTTGTTCGGCGAAGGCAACGCGCAATTGCCGCTGCCGCCGATGTTGATGGTCCACCGGATCACGGACGTTTCGGAAACCGGCGGTGAGCACGGCAAGGGCTATATCCGCGCCGAGTTCGATGTCACCCCCGACCTGTGGTTCTTTCCCTGCCATTTCGTAGGCAATCCGGTCATGCCCGGCTGCCTCGGTCTCGACGGCATGTGGCAATTGACCGGCTTCTATCTGGGGTGGCTGGGCGAAAAGGGCCGTGGCATGGCCCTGTCGACTGGCGAGGTAAAGTTCAAGGGCATGGTCACGCCTGAGACGAAACTCCTCGAATACGGCATCGATTTCAAGCGGGTGATGCGCGGACGCTTGGTTCTCGGCATCGCGGATGGCTGGCTCAAGGCCGATGGCGAGACCATCTACCGTGCGAGCGACCTGCGGGTCGGCCTGGCACAAGACAAGGCGGACTGAAACGGGGACCCGGCGGTGATGGCAGTCGATCGCACTGTGGCAGGCGGAGTTCTGGCGCCAGCGGGACAAGCCGCCATCTCCCTCCATTCAAAAGGGCAAAAGACATGAGACGCGTCGTTGTAACAGGCATGGGGATCGTGTCCTCCATCGGGAACGATGCCGGCGAGGTTCTGACCTCCTTGCGAGAGGGACGCTCGGGCATCAGCCACGCGCCGGAATACAAGGAGCTCGGTTTTCGCTCCCATGTTCACGGCAAGCCGACGCTCGATCCGACGACGCTGCTCGACCGGCGGGCGATGCGGTTTCACGGCGGCGGTACCGCCTGGAACCACGTCGCCATGGATCAGGCGATCAAGGATGCCGGCCTTGAAGAGAGCGACATCTCCAACGAGCGCACCGGCATCATCATGGGCTCGGGCGGCTCGTCGACCCAGTCGATCGTCCAGGCCGCGGATGTGACCCGCGAGAAGGGACCCAAGCGCGTTGGCCCGACCGTGGTGCCGAAGGCGATGTCGTCGACGGCCTCGGCAACGCTGGCCACCTGGTTCAAGATCAAGGGCGTCAATTACTCAATTTCCTCGGCCTGCTCGACCTCGAGCCATTGCATCGGAAACGCCTGCGAGGCGATCCAGATGGGCAAGCAGGACGTCATGTTCGCCGGCGGCTGCGAGGATTTGCACTGGACGCTGTCGGTGCTGTTCGACGCCATGGGCGCGCTCTCCTCCGACTTCAACGACCGGCCTGAGATGGCGTCGCGTGCCTACGACAAGGCGCGTGACGGCTTCGTCATCGCCGGCGGGGCAGGCGTCCTCGTATTGGAGGAGTACGAACGGGCCAAGGCGCGCGGGGCGAACATCATCGCCGAGATCGTCGGTTACGGCGCGACGTCGGACGGTGCCGACATGGTCGCGCCTTCCGGCGAGGGCGCCGTGCGCTGTATGCGTCAGGCGATCGCCCATCTCGACGGCCCGATCGACTACATCAACCCACACGCGACCTCGACGCCGGTCGGCGACCGCATGGAGATCCAGGCGATCCGCGAGGTGTTCGGCGACACCATCCCGCCGATCTCCGGGACCAAATCGCTCACTGGCCATTCGCAAGGCGCCACCGGCGTCCACGAGGCGATCTATTCGCTGCTGATGATGCGGCATGGCTTCATCGCCAAGAGCGCACATATCGATGAGATCGACCCGGAATTCGCCGATATTCCGATCGTGCGGGAACGCATGGACGGGGTGACGCTTGACCGGGTGCTGTCGAATTCGTTCGGCTTCGGGGGCACCAATGCTTGCCTCGCCTTCCAACGCGTGACGGACTGAGGATTGAAGAGCACTATGGGCGACCTCATGGCAGGAAAGCGCGGGCTCATCATGGGCGTCGCCAATCGCAACTCCATCGCTTGGGGGGCCGCCAAGGCGCTGTCGGCGCAAGGGGCCGAGATCGCTCTCACCTATCAGGGCGAGGCGTTCGGGCGGAGGGTGAAGCCGCTGGCCGAAGAGATCGGCTGCAAGCTGGTCATTCCCTGCGACGTCGAGGATACGGCATCCCTCGACGCGGTCTTCGACACGCTGAATTCGGAATGGGGCTCGATCGACTTCGTCCTCCATGCCATCGCATTTTCCGACAAGAGCGAGCTCAAGGGCCTTTACGCCGACACCACGCGGGAGAATTTCACCCGCACCATGGTGATCTCCTGCTTCTCGTTCACGGAAGTCGCCAAGCGCGCCGCCGCCATCATGCACAATGGCGGCGCGATGGTGACGATGACCTATGGCGGCGCCGAACGGGTCATGCCGAACTACAACGTCATGGGGGTCGCCAAGGCGGCGCTGGAGGCCTCGGTGCGCTATCTCGCGGCGGATTTCGGTCCCCGCAACATCCGCATCAACGCTGTCTCGGCCGGGCCGGTCCGCACACTGGCCGGCGCCGGCGTCTCCGATGCGCGGCTGATGTTCAACTTTCAGCGGCGCAATGCGCCGATGCGGCGCAATACCTCGATAGACGAGGTCGGCGGCTCGGTTCTCTATTTGATGTCGGAACTCTCCAACGGCGTCACCGGCGAGATCCACTATGTGGATTCCGGCTACAACATCATGTCGATGCCTTCGCTTGAAGAACTCAAGGAGCAGGAACATCGCAAGGCCGTCATCGAGGGCGAGGACGACAGCGCCGAAGGCGGCAAGTAACAGGTTTAATCAGCCTTCGCGCGCCTGCCGCCGGGATCGGCGGCGGCCCATCCGCGCCGCGCCATGGGCGCTAGCCCCGAAGGCCCAGCCGAGGCCGAATCCTGTCGCTGTCAGCACGAAACCGTCGATCGTGATTGGCAAAGCGGGACGATAATCGTCGCCGGCTCGCGCGGTAATCGCCCAGTCCAGATCACCGAGAGCGACGAACGGCCGGAGCAGCGGCGCCGCGTCGACGAGATCACGGTAACGCCGCGCCAGCTCCTCGGAGCGTAAGATCGTCGCGGCGGCGTCTTCGCCCTGCCGGGCCGCCAGGGGATCGGAATTCCCGCGCAGGCGCTTTAGCGCCGCGTCCCGCGAGACGCCCGCTCGTGCCGCCCCGGCGTCGAATCGCGCGACGACCATTTCGATCTCGTCCACCGCGCCACCGAGCCGCTGCAGATATTGCTGCGTGAACTCCACCGACTGGCTGAACACCGTGCCGGTGAGCAGCGCGGCGAAGACGCGTGCGATCAAAGCGCCCAGGTCGGTTTCCGATCAACTCTTGCGGTATGCACTCTCTTCAACAGCGAGAACGCTCCTGTCCCGGATACGCAGTCAGTCCCGTCTTAGATAGCGTAACCGGCTTCGTGGCGACAGAGGTCCGTACGGGTGGCACTGCTATTTCCCCACAGGCCCATCACATGTTTCGGAGTGAGCAGTTCCAGAGATTCTAGCAACAGCATCTCATTGAGAAACGTGATCGACATGTCTTTCAGATACGCGTCGAGATGAGCCTCGATCGTTGGCGTCTCAAACAACAGCTTACAGGCCTCGCAATTGCCCCCCACCTTGTCACGAGGAGGAATTGTAACATCATGCTTGCGAGCGATCGCCTCCATCAGGGAATAGGGTCCCCGTAGAAACAACCCGGTAAAAAGCGGATTGCGCAGGCTTGCTTCAATCAGCTCCGGAATTTCTTCCGGATCGGGCGCTTCGCGGATCGTGAGCCGCTTGGTGTCCGGAATGACGCCACAACAGGCAAGAAGCTTGTTCTTCGCGCTCATGGTCGGCCCAGTCAGCACATAGGGACATGGTCCGAGATATCCGTTCGATACAAAGGTGGCGTCCTTGAGGTCTGTCTCCGCCCGCCCGGTCAGATTGAGCCCGGATTCACTAATGATCTCCACCTCGGAGCCGACATCTCCGAGTGCGCTTCGTATCCGCTCAGCCGTCCAGAGTGTCTCGACGGACTGGACGGAACTGATCGCCGTATAGACTCCGGCCTCCCTCGCCGTCTGCACAAGCGTGCGCACGCAGTCGAAAGCCACAAACTCCTCGTGATAGTCGTCCCAGCTGATGGAAAGCTCGTCTAGGCCGGCGTCTGCCAAGGGCTGGAAGCGAAGACGTGCCGCTCTTTTCGAGGTGGCGAAATATCCACTCGTTACGATGCGGGTCTTGAAAGATCTTGATTTCGCGGCCTCGACATAGCGAACGAGATTGCGACCATGCAGAAACGGCTCGCCCCCCGTGAAGGCGACCAGGGTCACATCTTCGGGAATATGAGCGATCGCCTCAAGAACGAATGCCGGATCGAGGCGATCGGCGACTTGCGGCGAGGAATTGAAGCAACAATGTGCGCAAGCGAGTGGACAGGTATAAGTTAAATGGAAGGCAAAGGATGAAACTGGAATCGCCATGGTTTGTGCCCCACCGTTGTCAAGGACCGCCCCGCCGACTTCCCCAACCGGGCGAGGGGTCTCTCAGCAGGTTGGCGCAAATGCGTCAGTACGCCAGTGCGATCTTCGACGACGCGACCGAGTAGGACCCGGATGCCACGGCCCAGACCGTTGCCTCGTTGGTGCCCCGCATAACCTTCTGCATATCGCCGACGCTCTGGACGTCCTTGAGCTTCGAGGACAATTGAGCTGATAGCGCCTCGTCGATCTGCAGGCCGTATTCCTTGGCGAATGCTGCTGGGCTCTTTGCGAATTCCTTGAATTTATCGGGATCTTGGAGCGCGTTATTCAGCTCCGTCTGGGTCTCTTTTTCATTCTTGATCTCCACGCTCTTCCCGTCGACCAAGAGTGAAAGGGTTTTTGCGCTGATTTCCGGCATTTCTAATCCTTTCTTACTTTGGTGCCATCGTACTTTCCCATTAACAATGAAACGACGTTTGGTAATAGTCAAGTTGAATTCCGTAGGGGAATGTATGCACCCGTCCTGGTCGCGGCTATCTGCGGCGGCAACGGTTTGGCCAGCAGGCTTCAACCTGGATGGTCATAAAACGCAAAAAAAGGCGCGCCCCGGGGGACGCGCCTTTCAAAGGGTCGGAAAGAAGGCCGCCGATCAGGCGGCGTCTTCCTTCATCTCCTCGCCGGTGGTCTGGTCGACCACCTTCATGGAGAGGCGGACCTTGCCGCGCTCGTCGAAGCCCATCAGCTTGACCCAGACCTTGTCGCCTTCCTTGACGACGTCGGTGGTCTTGCCGACCCGGTCGGCGGCCAGCTGCGAGATGTGGACAAGACCGTCCTTGGAGCCGAAGAAGTTGACGAAGGCGCCGAATTCGACGGTCTTGACCACCGTGCCCTCGTAGATCTCGCCGACCTCGGGCTCGGCCACGATCGAGTGAATCCACTTCTTGGCTGCCTCGATCTCCTTGGCCGAGGAGGAGGCGATCTTCACGGTGCCGTCGTCCTCGATGTTGATCTTGGCGCCGGTCTTTTCGACGATCTCGCGGATGATCTTGCCGCCGGCGCCGATGACGTCGCGGATCTTGTCGGTCGGAACCTGCATGACCTCGATGCGCGGTGCGAACTCGCCGAGCTCGGCACGGCTTTCCGACAGCGCCTTGGCCATCTCCTCGAGGATATGCAGACGACCGGCCTTGGCCTGATCGAGGGCGACCTGCATGATTTCCTCGGTGATGCCCTGGATCTTGATGTCCATCTGCAGCGAGGTGATGCCCTCGCCCGTGCCGGCGACCTTGAAGTCCATGTCGCCGAGATGGTCCTCGTCGCCGAGGATGTCGGACAGAACCGCGAAGCGCTCGTCCTCCTTGATCAGTCCCATCGCGATGCCTGCAACGGAAGCCTTCAGCGGAACGCCGGCATCCATCAGGGCAAGCGAAGTGCCGCAGACCGTCGCCATCGAGGACGAGCCGTTCGACTCGGTGACCTCGGAGACCGCGCGGATCGTGTAGGGAAACTGCTCGGGCGCCGGCAGGATCGGGCGCATCGCCCGCCAGGCCAGCTTGCCGTGGCCGATTTCGCGGCGGCCGGGCGAACCCATGCGGCCGGTCTCGCCGACCGAGTATGGCGGGAAGTTGTAATGGAGCAGGAAGCGCTCCTTGTAGGTCCCGGTCAGGGCGTCGACGAACTGCTCGTCCTCGCCGGTGCCGAGCGTGGCGACGACCAGCGCCTGGGTCTCGCCGCGGGTGAACAGCGCCGAGCCGTGGGTGCGCGGCAGGATACCGGCCTCGGCGACGATGGTGCGGACCGTCTTCAGGTCACGCCCGTCGATACGGCTACCAGTGTCGAGGATGTTCCAGCGGACGATCTTGGCCTGCAGCGACTTGAAGACCGCGCCGACCTCTTCCTTGGAATATTTGGTCTCTTCCGCGCCCTCTGGGAGGAAATGCGCGGTGACCTTCGCCTTGACGGCGTCGACGGCGACGTAGCGCGCCTGCTTGTCGGTGATCTTGTAGGCGTCGCGCAGTTCGTTCTCGGCGAGCTGCAGCATTTCGCCCTCGAGAGCGGAATGATCCGCGGCGATATGCTCGCGCGGCTCCTTGGCGGCGTGCTCGGCCAGCTTGATGATGGCGTCGATCACCGGCTGCATGCCGCGATGACCGAACATGACCGCGCCCAGCATGACGTCCTCGGACAGCTCATGGGCTTCCGATTCCACCATCAGCACGGCGGAGTCGGTGCCGGCGACGAGGAGGTCGAGCTTGGACTCGATCATCTCGTCGACATGCGGGTTCAGCTTGTACTCACCCTCGATATAGCCGACGCGGGCGCCGCCGATCGGCCCCATGAAGGGCACGCCGGAGAGCGTAAGAGCCGCCGAGGCCGCGACCATCGCGACGACGTCGGGATCGTTCTCCAGATCATGCTGGAGGACGGTGAGGACGACCTGGGTCTCGTTCTTGTAGCCGGCAGCGAAGAGCGGCCGGATCGGCCGGTCGATCAGACGGGAAACCAGGGTCTCCTTTTCCGAGGGCCGGCCTTCGCGCTTGAAGAAGCCGCCCGGGATCTTGCCGGCCGCGAAGGTCTTTTCCTGGTAGTTGACCGTCAGCGGAAAGAAATCCAGGCCGGGCTTGGGCTGCTTGGCCGAGACGACCGTCGCCAGCACGGTGGTTTCACCGTAGGTGGCCAGAACCGCGCCGTCGGCCTGACGGGCGATCTTGCCGGTTTCCAGGGTGAGCGGACGGCCCGCCCAGTCGATTTCCACCTTGTGGGTGTTGAACATGTTGTTGCCTTTTCATCCTGCGCTCCGTGAGCACCGTCATAGGTGCTGGAGGCGAAGCGCGTTTCGTGACCGAAACGCGTCATGGGCAAGACGACGAGAGGCTTCGCGGCGGCAGCGCCCGGCCGAGGCGCCAGGTCGTTGCCTGGCGGCGGCCGTTCCGGAAGCATCCGGTAATCCTGCCCCATGACCGCTCGGGTGGTCGGGCTCTTGCGAACGGGTCGCGGAGCCCGGGGCTGGTGTGGCCCGCCGGTTCGCGGGGGGCCGAAATGCGACCGGCGGGCCGAAGGGGTCGCCCCACTCCGGCCCGCCGGGTATCTATCTTAGCGGCGCAGTCCGAGACGGCCGATCAGAGTCTGATAGCGCTGCTCTTCCTTCGACTTCACGTAGTCGAGGAGGCGGCGGCGCTGGGAGACCATCTTCAGAAGGCCACGACGCGAGTGGTTGTCCTTCTTGTGGTCCTTGAAATGCTCGGTGAGGTTCACGATCCGCTCGGTCAGGATCGCGACCTGGACTTCCGGCGAACCGGTGTCGCCTTCCTTGATCGCGTATTCCTTCATGAGCTCGGCTTTGCGCTCAAGCGTAATCGACATCGAAATCCCTTTCTTGGAAAATCTTGAGGGTTGGGTCGCCCATGGCCGGGATGTCGTCCAGCGAGGGCCGTTACATAGCGCGGACGGGACAAGCCGGTCGGCGCTGCGGCTGGCTATAGGCCAAATCCGCGAAGAATACTAGCCTTACGGCACGGCGCGGACGATTCCATGGCTCACAGCCAGCGACGGCCGCGGAAATATACCAGCAGACCGGCCGCGATCGCCGCAGCCGCGGACAAACCGCCGCAGCAGGGCGCCTAGACGGAATGAAGAAAAGTTGGGACGGGTTGTCCGCCCGCATTGCGCGCTGACTTGCTGAAACCGATCATGACATCGGATCGAGTCGATCCGATGTCATAGTGATCTAAGCTGCCCGCCGCGCTCGCCCCGGGAGCGACTGCTCGGCCAGCTTGAACCGCGACAGGAGGTCGTTGAGCGACGACGCCTCGGTCGCCAGGCCATGACTTGCCGCCGTCGACTGTTCGGCCACGGCCGCGTTCTGCTGCGTTCCCTGGTCGATCGAATGCAGCGCCGTGTTGATCTCCTGCAGCCCGACCGATTGCTCGCGTGCGGTGGTCGCGATCGCGGCGACATGCGCGTCGATCTCCCGGATCTCGGCGACGATCGCTTCAAGCGCATTGCCGGTCTCTCCGACCAGGGCAACGCCGCTACCGACTTCGTCCTGGGACGACGCGACCAGTTCCTTGATCTGCTTGGCGGCCTCGGTCGAACGCTGGGCCAGTTCGCGCACTTCCTGGGCGACGACGGCAAAGCCTTTGCCGGCCGCGCCGACACGGGCCGCCTCGACACCCGCGTTGAGGGCGAGGAGATTGGTCTGGAAGGCGATCTCATCGATGACGCCGATGATGTTGCCGATCTCCCGCGACGACGTCTCGATACGCCCCATCGCGGTGACGGCGTTGCGCACCACCTCGCCGGACCGCTCGGCCTGACCCTTGGCGCGCGAGGTCAGATCGCCCGCCTCCTTTGCCTTGGCCGACAGACCCTGAACGGCCGTGTTGATTTCCTGGAACGCGGCCGACGTTTCCTCGACGGAGGCCGCCTGCTGCTCGGTGCGGCCGGCCATGTTGTCGGCGGCACCACGAATTTCGTCCGCCCCGACATGCACGGCCCTGGCGCTGCTCCCCACGGCAGCGAGCGTCGCATCCAGTTGCGCGACCGCTTCGTTGAAATCCGTTCGCAGCTGCTCGAATTCGCCGGAGAAGGCGGTGTCGATCCGGTGGCAGAGATTGCCGGAGGCCAGTTCCCGCAGGCCGGAACCAAGCTCGCCGACGACGACGGCGAGCCTTTCACTTTCGGCGGTCGCCCGCTTGGCGTCGGCGGCTTGCCGCGCGCTATCGCTTGCATGACGGCCGGCTTCGAGCTCGGCGTCCTGCGCGCTTTTTTCCCGCAAGGCCTCACGAAGGGCCACCACCGAGCCCGCCATGGCGCCGACCTCGGTGCGTTGGCCGGCGAATGGCACCTCGATGTCGAATTCGCCGTTCGCCATCCGGCGCAACAGGACCGACAGCCCCGAGATCGGCCGAACGATGCTGCGTACGACCAGAACGATCGACAAGGCGATTGCTGCGAACAGTCCGAGCGCGATGGCGGCAACCACCGTCAGCTGCGTCTGGGCCGCGCTGCTCGCCGCCGCCGCGTCGGCTATGATCCGGTCGGAGACCGCCGCTCCCATGGAGCCGAGGGTTCCCAGCCATTCGGTCATCCCGGCGAACCATGTGCCGGCGTTCAGCGACGACAGTTTCCCGTAGTTTCCTCCGTCCAGGATCACCAGCCGCATCGCCTCCACATCGGCACTGGCGCCCTTGCCGTACAAGCTTCGGCTCGTCGCCGCGACATCCTCCGAAGCGAGATCGAAAAAGCGCGATATCAGCGCTTCCTGAGCGCCCTTCTTGGCCGAAAAGGCGTCGAACGCGGCGAGGGAGAACGTGCCGGCGGCAATGCCCCCCGCGCCCATCCCGCGCTCCACGCCGGCCAGTTCCTTCGCGCCCATGATGTTGACATAGGCGGCAAGATTCATCGCGGTGTCGCGGTTTTCGGTCGCCTTGACGATGCCGCTGCCGATCCGGCTCAGATCGGCGATCGCGCCGGTGTAATAGCCCAGTGCGTCGCCGGTCGAGATTGCGAAGCTGTCGATCGTGCCGCGAACCGCCTGCACCCGCTGCAAGGCATCGCCGGCATTCGCCAAGGACTTCGTGATCTCGGCATTGCCGACCGGACCCAAGGCCTCGCCGACCGATCGCAGATCGGCGATACGCTGATCCGTGGCGCCACGCGCCTTGGCCAGGGAATCACCCATCTGGGCGCCCTTGGACCCGATGAAGCCGGCCGAATTGCCGCGCTCGACCTGAAGGACGTGGACGAGATCGTAGACGGTGCGCATCTCGCGGGCGAACATCTCGGTCTGCTGGGCCGCCTTTGATTCGCGCCAGAGCGTATTGACCTGGATTGCCTCGTAGACCGACAGGGCCAGCAACGGCAGAAAAACCGCGGCGATGATGCGGGTCGAGAATTTGATGTTCCTGAGCGACATGGCGTCCTTCCACCGGTCCAAATCCGCAGCGGAAGCAATCGGGGAACGGCGAGATGCCATATGTCGGCTTGTGCGGCTTCCTTAGCCGTAAGAGGTGCGGGTAAATTTTCTATTGCACTGCGCAACAATACCGGCACCTCGATCCGCCAAGGAAGGTGCATATTGCACGGGCCGGCTTACGCGAAGCTAGGGACACGGTCGTGTGCGGGGTCCACTTTCCGACCTCGCCTCAGCCTTTGCCGCCGAAGACCCGCTTTGGCTTGAACGCCCCCTCCTCGATCGCGCCGAGCGCGACGAGCCGGCCATGGCCGGTCGCATAGGCCTCGTCGCAGAAGGCCGGCGCGTCACGTCCGCGCAACAGGACCGCATTGCCGGACAGGACACGGCCCGCCTGGTCGTCGGTCAGCGCCACTTCGTAAAGGTCGGCGAGCGCCACTTCCGGCGCCACGAGATACTCGTCCAGCGGCTCGAAATCGACGACCCGCGCCTTGGCGCCGGCCTCGAGAGCTTCGGCATCCAGCTCCTCGCGCCCCTCTTCAGCGGCGGCCTCCAGCTCTTCCAGCGGCACCAGATCGTCCTCGCCGAACGCGCCGACGGAGACGCGGCGCAGCTCGATCACATGGCCATAACAACCAAGGTCGCGGCCGAGATCGCGAGCGATCGCGCGCACATAGGTGCCCTTGCCGCATTCGGCCTCGAACACGGTCGTATCGGCATCGGGGCAGTCGACAATGTCCAGCCGATGCACCGAGACGGTCCGCGCCGCGATCTCTACCGTCTCACCCTCACGCGCCAGGTCATAGGCCCGCTCGCCGGCGATCTTGATGGCCGAGAAGCTCGGCGGCACCTGCTCGATTTCGCCGGTATAGTCGGCCAGACGCGCCTCGATCTCGGCCTCGGACGGACGCGTCTCGGAGGAGTGGACCACCGGCCCCTCCGTGTCGTCGGTCGTGGTCTCGGCGCCCCAGCGCACGGTGAAGCGATAGACCTTGCGCCCTTCCATGACGAAGGGAACGGTCTTGGTCGCGTCGCCGAACGCGATCGGCAACATGCCCGAAGCCAGCGGATCGAGCGTGCCGGCATGGCCCGCCTTCTGCGCGAAATACAGCCATTTCAACTTCGACACCGCTTCGGTCGAGCCCATGCCCTTCGGCTTGTCCAGAATGATCCAGCCATTGATCGGCCGGCCCTTCGGCTTCTTGCCCCGGCGCGCCATCAGCCAAGATCCTCGTCGTCGTCACCGTCGAGATCGCGGACGACCTCGGGCGATTTCAGCAGCGCGTCGATGCGCGCGAAATTGTCGAAGGAGGTGTCGGCGCGAAACCGCACCTCCGGCATGTATTTCATCTGCTTGAGCGCCGGCGTCAGGCGGCCGCGAATGAACCGGACATGCTGATTGAGCGCCGCGACATAGGGCTCCGTGTCGGTCTGACCGAGCACGGTGACATAGGCCGTCGCTAGCTTGAGGTCCGACGCCATGCGGACTTCGGAAACGGATATGACAGCATTTTCGAGCAGCGGATCGCGGATTTCGCCGCGCTGCAATACCTCGGTCAGGGCGTGCCGAACCTTCTCGCCGACAGACAGCGAGCGCAGGGAGGGTCCGGATTTCGATGATCTGGCCATGAATAACGCTCACGTTCAATGGAAGCCCGGCGTTGCCGCCGGGCTTTTCGTCATTGCAAGGAAGGTCTGTCGGAGCAGCCTCGGCCGCTCGGCGCAACGTTGGCGCGAAACGAGCGAAAGCGGGAATCGGTTTCCCGCTCGCTTTTCGCGTCAACTGACTGACATCGGACCGAAGCGATCCGATGTCATCGTGATCTAGAGCGAACGCGCGACGTGTTCGACGCGGAAACACTCGATGACGTCGCCCTGGCGGATGTCCTCGTAGTTCTGGAAGGCCATGCCGCACTCCTGGCCGCCCGCGACGTCCGCAACTTCGTCCTTGAAGCGCTTGAGCGTCTTGAGGGTGCCCTCGTGAATGACGACGTCGTCGCGGATGAGCCGGACGCCGGCGCCCCGCTCCACCTTGCCCTCGGTGACGCGGCAACCCGCGACCTTGCCGACCTTGGTGATGTTGAACACCTCGAGGATCTCGGCATTGCCGAGGAAGGTCTCGCGCCGCTCGGGCGAGAGCAGGCCCGACATCGCCTGTTTCACGTCATCCACGAGATCGTAGATGATGTTGTAGTAGCGAATCTCGGTGCCGTCGCGCTCGGACGCTTCGCGCGCCTGCTTGTTGGCGCGGACGTTGAAGCCGATGATCGCCGCGTTCGAGGCGGTCGCCAGCGACACGTCAGACTCGGTGATCGCGCCGGCCCCGGAATGGATGATCCGCGCCTGCACTTCCTCGGTTCCCAGCTTGTCGAGGGCGCCGATGATCGCCTCGACCGAGCCCTGGACGTCGCCCTTGATGAGCAGCGGGAACTCCTTGAGGCCGGTATCCTGCAGCTGCGACATCATCTGCTCGAGCGAGCCGCGCTGGCCGGCGTTCTTGGCCACCTGCTTCTCACGCGAGACGCGCTGGCGATATTCGGCGATCTCGCGCGCCTTGCTCTCGCTCTCGACGGCCGCGAAACGCTCGCCGGCCAGGGGCGTTCCCTGCATGCCGAGCACTTCGACGGGCATCGAGGGCGGTGCTTCT
Organism: Aurantimonas sp. C2-5-R2; assembly: GCF_036549495.1. NCBI lineage: Bacteria > Pseudomonadati > Pseudomonadota > Alphaproteobacteria > Hyphomicrobiales > Aurantimonadaceae > Aurantimonas > Aurantimonas sp. C2-5-R2. The sequence continues at coordinate 65,449 of NZ_JAZHLJ010000004.1, read as the reverse complement.
TTCAACTGCTCGCCCTTGTCGTTGATGATCGCACGCACCCGGCCCCATTCGTCGCCGGCAACGACGATGTCGCCGATTTTCAACGTGCCGGTTTCGACGAGAACCGTCGCCACCGGACCACGGCCCTTGTCGAGCTGCGCCTCGATGACCGTTCCCTCCGCGGTACGGGTCGGATCGGCCTTCAGTTCGAGAATTTCGGCCTGCAGCAGGATCGCGTCGAGCAGCTTGTCGAGATTGGTCCCCTTCAGCGCCGAAACCTCGACGTCGAGCACCTCGCCGCCCATGGATTCGACGAACACGTCATGCTGGAGAAGCGCGCTGCGCACCTTGCTGGCATCGGCGCCCGGCTTGTCGATCTTGTTGATCGCCACGATGATCGGCACGTTCGCCGCCTTGGCGTGATTGATCGATTCGATCGTCTGCGGCATCACGCTGTCGTCCGCCGCCACGACGAGGATGGCGATGTCGGTCGCGGCCGCACCGCGGGCCCGCATCGCCGTAAAGGCGGCGTGGCCGGGCGTGTCGATGAACGAGATCTTGTGGCCGTTCTGCTCGACCTGGTAGGCGCCGATATGCTGGGTGATACCGCCCGCTTCGCCCGAGACGACGCTGGTCTTGCGGATGGCGTCGAGCAGCGAGGTCTTGCCGTGATCGACATGGCCCATGATGGTGACGACCGGCGGCCGCTGCACCATCTTCTCCGGATCGTCGTCGACCCCGAAGATACCTTCTTCGACGTCGGATTCGGCGACGCGGCGGACCGTGTGCCCGAACTCGGACGCGATCAGCTCGGCCACATCCGGCTCGATGATGTCGCCCGGCTTCATCATCTGTCCCTGCTGCATGAGGAACTTGATGACGTCGACGGAACGCTCCGACATGCGGTTGGCGAGTTCCTGGATACTGATGGTCTCGGGAATAATCACTTCGCGGGCGATCTTCTCTCGGGGCTGGCTCTGCTGCGAGCGTTTGAACTTTTCCTGCCGCCGGCGGATCGAGGACAGTGAGCGGCCACGCGCGCCATCGTCCGCCGTCAACGCCTTGTCGAGGGTCAGCTTGCCGCGACGGCGACCGGCATCACGCTCCGGACGGGCCGGCTTCGGCGCTTCGGCGCCCACGGCACCCTTGACCGAGCGACGCGCGCCCGGACGGGCACTCTTGGCGTCGTCGTCGCCGCCCGGACGGCGGCGGAGTTCGGCCCGTCCGCTGCGGGCAGCCGCAGCTTCGGCGGCCTCCGCGTCGGCAGGTGTCGGGGCCGGACCCGCGGGCTGGTTCGGCTGACCGCCGCCCCTGCGCTCGGCGCTGGCTTCCGCCTTGCGGCGGGCTTCGGCCTCGGCTTCAAGGCGAGCCGTCTCCTCGGCCTGACGGCGCTCGGATTCGTCACGCTCGCGCTGACGCCGATCGTCGTCGGCGATCCGCCGCGCTTCCTCTTCCTGGAACACGCGCCGGTCCTCGGCCTCGCGTTGCTTGGCAAGTTCGAGCGCCCGACGGCGGGCATCCATTTCACGCGACGACAGATCGCTGAGAACTGCGCCACGGGGCTGACGGGCTCCCGGAGCCGCCTGCTGGCGGCCATCGCGACGCTCGTCGCGGCCAGCCGGCCGGCTGGCACCTTGACGCGTGGGCGCGGCTTGCCCTCCGGGACGCGAAGCCCCGGCGGAGGTGGCGGCACGCGGCGCGGCCGAAGCCGGCTTCGATGCGGATGCGGCAGGCGCGGATGGGGCGGCAGTCGGCGTCGCCTTCGGCGAAGCTTCCACAGCCGCCGCAGCCACCGGCGCTTCGGACTCGGGCACAGCAGCGACCGGAGCTTCGGCCTTGGCTTCCACCGGCGCAGTCACCTCGGGGGCGGCCGGCTCGGACACTTCCTGGGCCGTTGCCACAGGCGCCTCGCCAGGCTTCGGTCCAAGCTGAATCTGGGGTGGCTTGCCGCCTGTCTGTGGCGGCAGCGGAGCGGCGCTCTTGGGTGTCGGAGCCGGAGCTTCGCTTACGGGACTCGCCGGCGCGGCCGGCTTGGCCGGGCTCGGCTTTGCTGCCACTGCCGGTGTCGGCGCGGCTTCGCGCTCGTCCGGCTTGGTAATGCGTCGCTTCTTGGTCTCGACAACGACCTGGTTCGTGCGCCCATGCGAGAAGCTCTGCCGAACCGTCGACTGCTCGACGCCGCGCTTCAAGGTCAGGGTCTTCTTCGTGCTCACGCTCAGCGTCTTATCGTCGCCGGACTTGGTATCGCTCATTTACGCTTCCGCTTCCTGCGCCGGATCGATCCCGCGCCCTTCATCTTGCCTGGAGCGTCGCTCTGTAGGCGCTCCGATCTCGTTCCCAGTCTCAGTCGCGGTTCCCTCACGCCCATTTCGGGCGTCGCCAGGATCCGAACCAAGGCCTTCGCCCCGATAATTGGCCAGCGCTTGCATACGCTTCGCCGCAGCCGAGCCCGCGTCACCGGCAAGGATGGCTGCATGTATCACATTCCCCCCACCCAACGCCAAACCCAATTCGTCCGCACCCAGCAGGCGCAAAGCGGGTATCACCGTTGCGTGGCCGGATGCCGCTGCGACATGACGCGCGGCATCCATCTTACGAATTCCATCCGGCGCCGCCTCGCGCGCCTGAACCAGCAGCAGCGCCTGACCCGAGCGGATCGCCGCATCGACCTTCGCCGCCCCGGTCACCAGTTGACCGGCCTTTTTCGCCATGCCTAGCGCGCCCAATGCCGACTTCGCCAGAAGCTGATCGACGACGGCGCCAAGATCGGCGGGTCCCGTCACCTCGGCCCGAAGCGCCCGGGCGAACAGTTTACGGCGCATCGCCTGGTCGACCGCCGCGCGGCTGAGTGCGACATGGGCGCCGCGGCCCGGAAGCCGCCTGCGCAAATCCGGAACCACCGCCCCGTCCGGCCCGCGGACAAAGCGGATGACGTCTTCCGGCGCCATCGCCTTGCGCGAAACGATGCACATGCGCTCGTTCACCCCGACCTCCGGCTCGTCTTTGTCCTCTTCGTCCGAATCGAGGGCCATGGCAACCTGCCTTCGACGATTCAGGCGGCGGCGCCTTCGTCCGCCGTCTCGGCTTCGGCACCTTCCTCAGCCTCCGTCTCCGGCACCGCCAGATCCGCCTCGGTGATCCAGCCAGCCTTCAGCCGCGCCTGGATGACCATCCGGTCGGCATCGACGCGCGAAATGTCGAAGGCCGCCAAGGCTCCCGGATACTTCGTGGTCTCGCCGTCCTTGCGTTCGGTCCAACCAATCAGGTCGTCGGCCGCGCAGCCGGCGAAGTCCTCCATCGACTTGATACTCTCCTCACCGAGGGCGACCAGCATCGGCGTCGTCAGGCCGTCGATCTCCTTCAGCTCGTCGGAGACGCCCAATTCGGTCCGCTTGGAATCGAATTCGGCCTCGCGGCGCTCCAGATATTCGCGGGCTCGCGCCTGAATCTCGGAAGCCGTCTCCTGATCGAAGCCCTCGATCGCGGCCACTTCATCCTCGTCGACATAGGCGACCTCCTCGACGGTCGCAAAGCCTTCCGAAGCGAGAACCTGGCCGACCATCTCGTCGACATTGAGCGCGTTCATGAAGGTCTCGGAGCGTTCGACGAATTCCTTCTGGCGGCGCTCCGATTCCTCCTGCTCGGTCAGGATGTCGATATCCCAGCCGGTCAATTGCGACGCGAGGCGCACGTTCTGTCCGCGCCGTCCGATCGCCAGTGACAACTGGTCATCGGGGACGACGACTTCAATGCGCTCGGCGTCCTCGTCCAGCACCACCTTGGCGACTTCCGCCGGCTGCAGCGCGTTGACCAGGAACGAGGCCGCGTCTGGGGACCAGGGGATGATGTCGATCTTTTCGCCCTGCAATTCGCCGACCACTGCCTGGACGCGGCTGCCGCGCATGCCGACGCAGGCGCCGACCGGATCGACCGAGGAGTCGCTCGATATCACCGCTATCTTCGCCCGCGAGCCCGGATCACGCGCCACCGCCTTGATGGTGATGATGCCGTCGTAGATCTCCGGCACTTCCATGGTGAAGAGCTTGGCCATGAACTGCGGATGGGTGCGCGAGAGAAAAATCTGCGGACCCCGCTGCTCGCGGCGGACGTCGTAGACGAAGGCGCGTACCCGGTCACCATAGCGGAACAGCTCGCGCGGGATCTGCTCGTCGCGGCGGATGATGCCCTCGCCGCGGCCGAGATCGACGATCACATTGCCATATTCGACGCGCTTGACGGTGCCGTTGACGATGTCGCCGACGCGGTCCTTGTATTCCTCGAACTGACGATCGCGCTCGGCATCGCGCACTTTCTGCACGATCACCTGCTTGGCCGACTGGGCCGCGATGCGGCCGAAATCCATCGGCGGAAGCTGCTCGGCGATGAAGTCGCCCGGTTCGGCGTCGGGATTCTTGTCGCGGGCCAGATCGAGATAGATCTGCGTATTCGGATCCTCGACCTCGTCGACCACTTCCAGGAGCCGCTGCAGCTTCATCTCACCGGTCTTGGTGTTGATGTCGACGCGGATGTTGGTTTCCTGGCCGTAGCGGCTGCGCGCCGCCTTCTGAATGGCGTCGGCCATCGCCCCGATGACGATCTCGCGGTCGATCGACTTTTCGCGCGCGACGGCATCCGCGATCTGCAGAAGCTCCAGCCTGTTCGCACTGACTGCCATACTCTTTCTCCTGACCTTCGGTCGCTCGCCGCATCTACCGCGCCCGACCTCATCAAATTCCTGGCGGATCGCCGCCGCCGTCCAATCCGTCGCCTCGGCGGAGTGACCCCGCCGGGCGTCGAAACCTCAGTGGCCGCTGTCGGCCGCGTCAGCCTCGTCGTCGTCCGCCTTATCCCCGCCCGCCTTGCGCGCGGCCTTGTCGGCCTTCAGCGACGCTTCGACCAAATCGTCGGTCAAGATCAGCCGAGCCTCGCCGATGGCATCGAAGGGGATTTCCACCGCGCTCTCCTCGCCCTCGGCCGGCTTGTCGCGCTCGATGGTGATCGACTCGTCGCTCACCTTGACGATCTGACCGCGGTAGCGCTTGCGCTCGTTGATCAGCCGGCTCGTCTCGAGCTTCATGAGAAAACCGGCCCAGGTCTCGAAGTCGCTCTTGCGCACGAGCGGCCGATCGATCCCCGGCGAGGACACTTCCAGATGATAGGCCTTGTCGACCGGATCGTCGACGTCGAGCACCGGCGAGATCGCCCGCGAGACAGCCTCGCAGCCCTCGACCGTCATCGTGCCGTCCGGGCGCTCCGCCATGATCTGCACGGTCATCCCGTTCAGGCCGGAAATCCGGACACGGACCAGACGATAACCGATCTGCTCGATCGCCGGCTCGATAATCGCGGCGATGCAGGCTTCCAGTCCTTGCTCTTTCACGAGGCGATCAGCTGCGGTCGTCACGGTGCTCCGATAAGGCTGCGGGGCGGTTCGATCCTGCCGGATCATGCCCAGTTGCGTGTGTCTCCGCCGATCCGCGCAACGTTCCCGAAGCCCGCCCGATCATGAAACCGGACCCCCGGTAACAAAAAAGAGCGGGACCGGCAGGACCCACTCTCACGATCGCATCGCAGAGAATTTGTCCGCTCTATACGCTCTTCGGACTTACGCATCAAGCGTTTCTCGTGGCGAAGATGGGAAAGTCCGCGGCGCGACCGCCGTCGCGTCATCGCCGCCGGAAGGTCAGGTAGGCGGGGCGGCGGCCTTCCCGGATCGCCTTGGCCTCGTAACGTGTTCCCGGCCAGGCTTCGAAGGGGGTATGCCAGTCGGCGGCGCGGCGAGCCGTCCAGGCGAAATCGGGATGGTCGCCGCAGTGATGGAGCGTCCAGTCGACATAGGTTTCGATGTCGGAGGCGAAACGGAACAACGCTCCCGGCTTGAGGACGCGGGCCATGCGATCAAGGTTGCGGGCACTGACGAAGCGGCGCTTGAAATGCTTCTTCTTCGGCCAGGGGTCCGGATAGAAAAGGTCGATCCCTGCAAGACTCGCCTCAGGCAGCCAGTCGAGTAGCCGCGTCGCGTCGTCGTCGTAAAGCCGCAGATTCGGGCGGGGCGATTCCGGCAGCCGGCCGAGCAGCTTGGCCATGCCGTTGACGAAAGGCTCGACGCCGATGAAGCCCGTGTGAGGGAAGCGACCGCTTTCCTGATGGAGATGCTCGCCGCCACCGAAGCCGATCTCGAGGCGGATTGCCTCGACGGGCTCGGTGAACAGCTCGCGAAGATCGGTCGGCGCCGGCTCGGCGAGGTCCAGCCGCAGGCGCGGCAGGAAGCTCTCGACGAGTTCGGCTTGTCGCGGCCGGAGTCTCGGCCCCTTCAGGCGGCCGAAAAACGCTTCGCGTGATCGCTGTGGATGGTCCCGCGCCGACATCGTCTCTTAGCTGGCGAGTGCCGCCTTCAGCTTCGGCACCAGGTCGGTCTTCTCCCAGGAAAACGAGCCATCGCGCCCGGGTTTGCGGCCGAAATGGCCATAGGCCGAGGTCTTGGCGTAGATCGGCTTGTTGAGGTCGAGATGACGGCGAATACCGGTCGGAGACAGGTCCATGACCTCCCGAATCGCCGCCTCGATCTGTTCCTCGGTCACCTTCTTGCCGGTGCCGTGCAGATCGACATAGATCGACAGCGGCTGGGCGATGCCGATCGCATAGGCGATCTGAATCGTGCAGCGATCGGCGAGCTTGGCGGCGACCACGTTCTTGGCGAGATAGCGCGCCGCATAGGCGGCGGACCGATCCACCTTGGTGGTGTCCTTGCCGGAGAAGGCACCGCCGCCGTGCGGCGCCGCGCCACCATAGGTATCGACGATGATCTTGCGGCCGGTGAGGCCGGCGTCGCCGTCGGGGCCGCCGATGACGAACTTCCCCGTCGGATTGATGTACCAAACGCAGTCATCGGCGATCGGAAAATCGCCGAGAGCCTCGCGGATATAGGGTTCCACGACGGCGCGGACCTTGGCCGAGTCCCAGCTTTCCTCGACATGCTGCGTCGACAGGACGATCGAGGTGACCTCGGTCGGATCGCCGTCGACATAGCGGACGGTGACCTGGCTCTTGGCGTCGGGCCCCAGCAGCCCGGCGTCGCCCTCGCCCTTTTTGCGCGCGGCCGCCAGAAGCTCGAGAATCTTGTGCGCATAGTAGATTGGCGCCGGCATCAGCTCGGAGGTCTCGCGGCAGGCATAGCCGAACATGATGCCCTGATCGCCGGCACCCTCGTTCTGGGCATTCGCCCCATCGATGTGCTTGACGTCCGAGGCCTTATCGACGCCCTGGGCGATGTCGGCCGACTGCGAATGCAGCAGGACGTCGATCTTCGCGGTCTTCCAGTGAAAGCCGTTCTGGGCATAGCCGATGTCGCGGATGGCGCGGCGAGCGGCGGACTTGAAGCGAGACGGATTGATGACCTCGTTGCCGTGCTTGTCGGTCTTCATCAGACTTGGCGGCAGCCGGACTTCACCGGCGATCACGACGCGATTGGTCGTGGCGAGCGTCTCACAGGCGATGCGGACCGACCAGGGATCGAGCCCGGTCTTCTTGGCTTCGCGATAGACCAGATCGACGATCTCGTCGGAAATCCGATCGCAAACCTTGTCTGGATGGCCTTCCGAGACGCTTTCGCTGGTGAAGACAAATTCCGAACGCGCCATCTTTACCCCTCTTCGATTCCGGGAATCGCCCGTCTCAACTCCGCAGCCGTTCAACAGCGTGGTGGTTCGACGGGACGAAAAGCTGCGTGGCGGGAGATTGGGTTCCCGACACATATATTGCGCGGTGCGGTGTGGGGCAACGAGGGTGGAAGGTCAAGTGCGGCGTGTCCCGCCGGCGCGATTTACTCGCTGCGGGGCTTGTCGTCCGGCTCGGAGGTGTCGGCCAGGGTCCGCACGAGTTCGATGATGCGGCGCCGGACCTTGGGTTCCTGGATCTTGACGAAGGCGCGGTTCAACTGGAGTCCTTCGGAGGAGGAGAGGAAGTCGACCACGTAGTCCGGCCCGGACGGTTCATGCAGCCCATTCTTACCGGGCGAACTGCCTGGAACATCCTCGAAGAAGAACGCGACCGGAACGTTCAGGACCTCGGATATGCGCTGCAGCCGGCTTGCCCCGATACGGTTGGAGCCCTTCTCGTATTTCTGGATCTGCTGGAAGGTAATGCCGAGGCTCTCGCCCAATTTCTCCTGGCTCATCCCGAGCATGGTGCGACGCAAACGTACGCGCGAGCCGACATGCGTATCGACCGGATTCGGCTTCTTCTTGTTCTCGATCATCGGATCGGCCTTTTCGTCTCTGCGCATCTCCAGGCCATCATCCGTGTAGCCTGAACCCCCTCCCAGTCATTCCAGAAACTGATCATTTGGTTGACTAGGCATTTGTCACAATTCACATCGTGCGCAGGGGGTAGGCGGTGCATAGCGGCGGAGTCAATCAATCCTCGCGCGCATCCTTAACCGGGATACCACTGCGACAACCCATGTTATTGCGAATGCAAGCCAAAACGGCAGGCTTGCGAAGCGCGCGAAAAGCGTGGGGGCCCCCGCGCGCGGCAATCCGACCTCGATCGTGCCGGTCGATCCAAGCGCCAGCCCGCCGATCTGCCGGCCGTAGGAGTCGTTAACGACGGAGATTCCGGTGTTCGCGCTGCGCACGAGCGGCAGGCCAACCGCGACCGAGGTGAGTTCTGCAAGTCGCAGATGCTGGTAGGGACCCGGCGTCGCTCCGTACCAGGCATCGTTGGTATCATTGACGAGGAAGCCGGGCCGCGTTTCGGCCGTCCCCACATCGATCTCGCCTGGAAAGATGATCTCGTAGCAAATCAGCGGCAGGAACGAAGGAGCGCCATCGAGCGCCACCTTGGCGCGCGCGGCTCCGGCGGAGAACCCCCCCGGCATCTCGGCCAGCTGCGACAGGCCGAAGCCTTCCAGAAATTCCTGGAACGGGAGATATTCTCCGAAGGGGACGAGATGGGTCTTGTCGCGTGCCGCGACGATCTCGCCCTCGTCGTCGATGACATAGACCGAATTGTAGACCCGCGAGGTCGCAATGTCCGGGCCTTCGATGCGGGCCGCGCCGGCAATCAGCGTTTCGTTCGGTTGCAGCGTGTCGGCGATGCGGGCGATCGCATCGGGCCGCTCGGTCAAGAGAAAGGGAAACGAGGATTCCGGCCAGATGACGAGGGTCTTCGGCGGCGGCAGTGCCGCGCCGGTCGCGGGCGCCTTGGTATCGGACGATAGCGCGATGGTCGCGCCGGGGACCGTGGAGGGCTCCGCCCGCGCCTCGGTCAAGCGGATATGCCGATCGAAGATCGACTCGGCCTGGGTCGCTTCCCATTTCAGCGATTGTTCGATGTTCGGCTGAACCACCCGCAGCCGCACGTTCTCGACGAATTCGGTCGGATTCACCTGCATTCGCCAGAAGCCGAACCCCAGGTGGAAGATAAGGAGCGCGGAGGCGACCACCAGCACGGGACCGCGCCCGCGGCGGTCGATGAGAACGGCTGGGCTGGAAAACACGATGACGGCAAGCAGCGTCAGGCCGTGGACCCCGACCAGGCTCGACGTCTGCATCAGCAGCGGCACCGGTGCGGCCATCACGCCGATCTCGTTCCAGGGAAAGCCGGTGAAGAGAATGGCGCGCAGGTACTCAAACAGCGCGAAAGCGCCCGCCAACGCGAAAATGCGCAGGGCGCTGTCGCCCCAGACAAGCCGGGCGAGCACGGCCGCCAGACCATAATAGATCGCCAGGATGGCGGGCAGCCCCAGAACCGCGAGCGGGATGAAAGCGGCGAAGGCCGCCGCATCGACCAGCATGGCCGCCCCCAGCCACCACAAGCCGGCGACGAAGTATCCGAAGCCGAACAGCCATCCGGTGACAAAGGCCGGCGCCATGCGGCGGATCAGCGAGCGGCCAGGATCGACGACGACACCGTCGAGCAGCCAGACGAGCAATGGAAAGCCGACAAAGCCGACCGCAGGAAAATTGTACGGCGGCAGCGCGAATGTACACAGGGCACCGGCGGCGATGGTCAGGACGACGCGGCGCCAGCCCTCCAGCAGCAAGACCCAACCGGCCAGCCGATCCAGGAGGCCCCCCTCGCGCTGGCGTCCGTCACGTCGAGAGATGACGCTCACATTGTCCCCCAAATGCTGTCGACGAATCCTGATCGTTCCCGCCCCGAATGGACCGCTAGCGAAACGTCACCGTCGCGCCGATTTCCGTCCGGCAGACGACGAAACCATGTCCTCCTCAAGGCGCATCAGCCAGCCCTTCGACGATGCGACGGCGCTTTTCCCCCTGCTGGAAGCGGACGATCCGCACCCGACGCACGCGCCGCGGGTCGGCGTCGAGGACCTGGAATTCAAAGCCCGGGACCGCCTGGACGACTTCGCCCCTGGCCGGAATTCGCCCGAGTTCGGAGAACAGCAGACCGCCGATCGTGTCGGCTTCGTCCTCGTATTCGCTGATGTCGAAATCCTCGCCGACCAGCTTCTTGACCTCGTCGAGATCGGCCTTGGCGTCGGCATAATAGATGCCGTCGCCGCTCTCGGTGATCATCGCGGGTTCGTCGTCATGCTCGTCCTCGATATTGCCGACGACCATCTCGATGATGTCCTCCAGCGAGACCAGCCCGTCGGTGCCGCCATATTCGTCGATGACCAGCGCCATCTGCGTGCGCATCGCCTGCATCCGCGCCATCAGGTCCGAGGCGAGCATGGAGGGCGGAACGAACAGCACCGTGCGGATGATGCCGAGATCGGCGACGCGCCGGGCCAGGTTGATCTGCCGAAGATCGAGCCCCGACCGGGGTTTCTTGGCCGGCTGGCTATCGCCGCCGTTGGATTTGGCAGGACGGGCAACCCGCGTGATGTGGCCGACGACATCGCGGATGTGGATCATCCCGCGCGGATCGTCGAGGCTCTCGCCATAGACCGGCATGCGCGAGTGGCCGCTCGCCTCGAACTGCTTCATCAATTCGCCGAGCGTGGTCGTGATCTCGACCGCCTGGATGTCGGCCCGCGGAACCATGACGTCTTCGACCCGGACCTCCCGCAACCGCAGTATGTTGTTCAGCATGGCGCGTTCTTCGGGGGAGAAGGCCCCTTCGCCGTGCCCCGGCTCGAGCAGCGCCTGGGTCAGATCCTCGCGCATCAGATTGGGCATGCGCGGTCGCAGCCGGTGGACAAGACCGCCGATAAATCCCCGCTCTTTTCTGGGTTTTCCGCCGCGCCGACTTCGGTCGTCGCCAGCGCCTCGCTCGCCGCCATCCTCGGCGGCGTCTACCGCGTCGTGGTCGTTCGGACCCGTCGCGTGCGTCTGAATGTTCATCGTCTCACTCATCGTTCAGTCGGCCATCATAACCGGCTTTGGGGGATTTTCGAGGCATTCGCGATAGGGGTCCGCAATACCGAGGTCGGCGAGGATCGCGATCTCCAGCGTCTCCATGGCCTCGGCCTCCGCTTCGTCGATGTGATCGAAGCCCATGAGGTGCAGAAAGCCATGCACCAGAAGGTGGCGGAAATGGTCGGCGAGGCGCTTGCCTTCGGCGCGGGCCTCTCGCTGCACGGTCTGAAAGGCCAGCAGGAGATCGCCGCACAGCGGCCCCGGACGATCGCCGGGCGCAAGATTGGCCATCGGAAACGACAGGATGTTGGTCGGGCGATCCTTGCCGCGCCATTCGGCATTGGCGGCGCGCACGGTCTCGTCGTCGGCCAGCGTCACGGCGATCTCGCTTTGCAGATCCTCCGGCAGGCCAATCCGCCCGGCCGTCGCGGCGAAAACGCCATGCGCCATCGCCGAGACATCGCCGAGCCCCGCCGCTTCCCACTCCGTCGCCTCGATCGAAAGGGCGACCGTCAGCCCTTCATACGGAACGTATCCTGATTTTCCCGATCGCACTATCTGTCCAGCGGGCTAGCCGACGCACGATGGCGCACCGCATCCTCCTCGTAAGCCTCGACAATTGCCTGAACCAGCGGATGGCGCACCACGTCCTTCGCTTCAAAGCGAACCGTGACCGCGCTCGGCACCTTTTCCAGAATGCGGAGCGCCTCGATCAGGCCGGATTTCTGGCCAGGCGGCAAATCCACCTGGGAGGGGTCGCCCGTCACCACCATGCGGGCATTCTCGCCCAGACGAGTCAGGAACATCTTCATCTGCATCGTGGTGGTGTTCTGCGCCTCGTCGAGAATCACCGCGGCATGGGACAGCGTGCGGCCGCGCATGAAGGCGAGCGGGGCGATCTCGATCGCGCCCGCCGCCAGAGCGCGTTCCACCTTCTCGGCCGGAATCATGTCGTAAAGCGCATCGTAAAGCGGACGCAGATACGGATCGACCTTCTCCTTCATGTCGCCCGGCAGGAAGCCGAGCCGCTCACCGGCCTCGACCGCCGGCCGCGACAGGATGATCCGCTCGACCTGGCCGCGCTCCAGCAGCATCGCCGCATGAGCAACCGCGAGATAGGTCTTGCCGGTGCCGGCCGGGCCCACCCCGAAGACGAGCTCCGACCGCTCCAGAGCCCGCATATAGGCGTCCTGGGTCGGCGTCCTGGCGTGGATCGTGCGGCGGCGCGTTGAAATCTGCGCGAGCGACATGCGCCCCTTCTTTTCAAGCGTCGGCAAATAGAGCTGGTCGTCCTGGGCGATCGCCATGCGAATGGCGCCCTCGACGTCGTTCTTGCCGATCTCGTGGCCGCCCTGAAGACGCTCATAGAGATAGTCCAGCGAGCGACGGGCCTGCTCGCTGGCGACCTGATCGCCGCGAATCTCGATCTTGTTGCCACGGGCCCGCGCATCGATGCCAAGCTTTTGCTCGATCAGGGCCAGATTCTCGTCGAACTGGCCGAACAGCGAACTTGCCAATCGGTTGTCCTCGTAGGTCAACACGATATGCGCCATATCCGATGCGCCGGAGGCGGGCGCGGTTCCGCGTTCGGCCCTCACGCGACCTTCCTCGCATCGCCGGCCCGGACCGCCCCGGAGCCCTCGGCAAGCAGGGAATTCGGCAGCGTTGCTGCAATGCGCACCGTCACCAGATCGCCGACCTCGCCGACATCGGCGGCGGCGACCACCGGCTGCAGGAAGGGCGAGCGCCCGACCCGCTGATGAGCATAGCGGCCTGGCTTTTCGACCAGGATCTCGACGTCGCGGCCGACGAGGCTTTCGGCGAAGGCCATCTGCTGCTCGCGCAACAGCGCCTGCAACCGCTGCAGCCGCTCCGATTTCACCGCCTCATCGACGTGGTCGTCCATGTCGGCGCCCGGCGTGCCGGGACGCGGGGAATATTTGAACGAGAAGGCCGAGGCGTAGCCGACAGTTTCGACGAGGCGCATCGTCGCCTCGAAATCCGCGTCGCTCTCGCCGGGAAAACCGACGATGAAGTCGCCGGACAGGGCGATGTCCGGCCGGGCGGCACGAATCCGGTCGAGCAGCGTCAGGTAGTCCGCGGCCGTATGGCGGCGATTCATCGCCTTCAGGATGCGGTCCGAGCCGGACTGAACCGGCAAATGCAGATAGGGCATCAGCGTCGGCAAATCGCGATGGGCGGCGATGAGATCGTCGTCCATGTCGCGCGGATGCGACGTCGTGTAGCGAAGCCGCCCGAGCCCGGGAATCTCGGCGAGCGCGCGCAACAGGCCGCCAAGAGCAATCGGCCGGCCGGCGGTATCCTTGCCGGACCAGGCGTTGACGTTCTGGCCGAGCAGCGTCACCTCGCGCACACCGGCATCGGCCAGCCGACGCGCCTCGTCCATGATCTGGCCGAACGAGCGGGACACCTCGGCGCCGCGCGTATAGGGCACAACGCAGAAGGTGCAGAACTTGTCGCAGCCTTCCTGCACGGTCAAAAAGGCCGTCACCCCGCGGGCACGGATTTGCGGCGCCTCGGCGCGCGGCAGATGTGCGAATTTGTCCTCGACGGCGTAATCGGTGTCCACGACCTTGTCGCCCTTCGCCACGCGGGCGAGCGCCTCGGGCAGACGGTGATAGGTCTGCGGGCCGATGACCAGGTCGACGACCGGCGCCCGGTCGATGATCTCGCGGCCCTCGGCCTGGGCCACACAGCCGGTGACGCCGACGCGCAGTTCCTCGCCCCGCAAAGCCTTGTCCGCCTTCAAGAGACGAATGCGACCGAGTTCGGAATAAATCTTCTCCGCCGCCTTTTCGCGGATGTGGCAGGTGTTCAGGAGTACGAGATCGGCGTCCTCCATCGTCTCCGTCTGCCGATAGCCGTCCTTCGCCAGCGCGTCGCCCATGCGCTGGGAGTCGTAGACGTTCATCTGACAGCCATAGGTCTTGATGAAGACTTTGCGGGATTTGTCCCCGGCCGTCGCCGGCTCGCGTGCTTCGATCGTTTCAGTCATGCGCCCTTCTGGTCGGACCGAGCCTGCCAGCTTGGCGCCGACAGGGATGAATTAGACCCATATATCGACAGCATCATGACGCGGCGCAAGCGCCCGATCATTTTCGCGTAGCACGGAGGGGTCTTTTGCCTCCGTTCTGTGACCGCGAAGGCTCGCAGCGTGCATGTTTCGGACGCTGGCCTCGGCCGTGCGCGCCACCAATTTGCGATCGGACGATTCGCCGAAGGGGATCGGCGTGCCGAACGAGACCTCGACCCGGATCGCGCCCTCCTTGAGAAAGGTCAGAAGGTGCGGACCCAGCGCGACGGCGCCCGGCCAGGCGGCTAACGGCCGAAAATAGCGGCCGAGCGGCACGCCATTGGCGTGGGTATAGGCGATCGCCACCGGCTGCACGGTGACCGCATGGGCCTTGTAGGAGCGAAGTGCCGACTGGGCGGCGCCGAACAGCGCCGTCTTGAACGGCAGCACCGCGTTGCCATCCGAGGTCGTGCCCTCGGCGAACAAGACCATGACATCGCCGGCCGTCAGCCGCTCGGCGATGGCGTCGGCCTGGACCCCGGTGCGCCGGCGTGCCTCCCGCTCCACGAAGATGGTGCGCTGGAGCCGGGCGAGCAAGCCGAAGGCCGGCCAGTCCCGCACTTCCGCCTTGGCGATAAACGACAGCGGCGTGATCTTGCCGAGCACCATGATGTCGGCCCAGGACTGGTGATTGGCGACAAGCAGCAGCGGATGGGTCTGGCTCGGCTGCCCGACGATCCTGACCTCGATGCCGGCGACAGTGCAGGCGATGCGGTGCCAGGCCACGGGCAGTCGACGTGCCAAGCTCCAGCCGCGCGCAATCGCCAGGCTCTGGAGCGGCCATAACACGAGAGTGAGCGCGGTGAGGATCGCGGCCACGAAGCCGACGCGCAGCCATCCGATCATCGCTCACTCCCCGGTGGCGCGGTCATCATCCTGTACGCCATGGCGCCGCCGTCGCTATCTCAGTGTCCGCTTGAGCATCAACGCGCTGGTCGTGCGGCCGTCCGGCTGGCGGTAATAGGCCGGCCGGCGGCCAACCTCCTGGAAGCGCAACCGACGGTAGAGCTTCAATGCCGGAGCGTTCTCCTCGTCGACCTCGAGGAACAGCGACGCCGCGCCCTCTGCATAAAGCTGCTGTAGCAACTGGTCCATCAGGAGACGGCCGACGCCGTGGTTGCGCGCGCGCTTGGCGACGGCGATCGTCAGGATCTCCGCCTCACCGTCGATGTTGCGGGCGAGCACGAAGCCCAGCGGCTGCTCCGACGGATGGCCGACATGTCGCGCGACGATGCCGATACCGCCCTTCTGGCTGAGGAGAGAGGCGAGTTCATCGCCGGACCAGGGATGATCGAAGGCTTCGCTGTGGAGATCGGCCGCCGCGTCGATATCGGAATCCTCCAGCGGCGCCGCGGCGATCTCCTGACCGCTCAGCCAACTGTCCAGAAACGAGACCGTCCAGGTCCAGGGCAAAAACCAGTACATCGGCCTGTTTTCCTCTCTGCCCGCTCATTCCGCTGTGTCAGCGGCGCTATCGGCCGGATAAGGGCCGACCGCAAGCTTCACTCGACACAGAGTATCACAGCAAGAGTTGAGGAGTGCTTTCGCTTCCAAAGGCGACACCCGCCGTCGCGGAAGCGGGTTTGGCGTCGGCGCCCCGCAGATAGAGCGGACGCGGCGGCTCGCCTGACTCGCGCCCTGCCGCAAGCCGTGCCAGCACGGCAATATCGACGCGTGCCTCATCCGTCAGGACTACGTTGGCTCGCGGCTGAAGAACCGCCGCGGCGATCGCCGCGCCGGTTCCGACAAGTCCGATCGTCTGGTCTTGCGAAAGACCGGCGACGAAGGCCTGGAGCGCCTGCGGCGGCAAGGCCCGCGGAGCTTCGATCTGCATCCCGTCGGCGCTAAAGAGCGCCGCATAAACCTCGCCGCGCTTGGCGTCGAGGACGCACAGGATCGGCTTGCCGCCACCAACATGGGGCGCCGCAAGCGCTTCCAGTGTCGTCACGCCGATAGCTGGAACGCCGAGCGCCAGCGCGAGACCACGCGCCGCCGACACGCCGACCCTCAGCCCGGTGAACGAGCCGGGTCCGACCGTGACCGCGATCCTGGCAATGTCCGCATAGCTAGCCGAGGCGCTTTCCAGAACCGCGTCGACGACCCCCATCAGTCGTTCCGCGTGTCCCTTGCCGATCTCCGGTTCGGCACACCCGACGATTGCGCCGGAGCGAAGATCGAGGAGCCCCGCCGAACAGCGCTCGAACGCGGTGTCGATGGCCAACAGCAGAGAGGTCATCTGCGCGGGCGGGCGCTTTCGGCGCTGGAAAAGCGCCGGCGAAGCGGACGCGACTGTCGATCTTGCGGCATCAGGCGGCCTCGACCGCCTCCACCGCTTCGACCTCAGGCACGAAATGACGCAACAGGTTCTGGATACCGTGCTTCAGCGTCGCCGTCGAGGACGGGCAACCGGCGCAGGCGCCGCGCATGTTGAGATACACCGTGCCGTCGCGATAGCCGCGGAAAGTGATGTCGCCGCCGTCCTGGGCCACCGCCGGGCGAACGCGGGTTTCCAACAGTTCCTTGATGGTCGCGACGGTGCTCGAATCGCTTTCCTCGAAGAACTCTTCCCCGTCCGGCATCGCTTCGCCGGCGGCCATGTCCGCCATGACCGGCTCGTTCGACATGAAGTGCTCCATCAGCCCGGCGAGAATCGCCGGCTTCAGGTGCTGCCAGTCCGGCCCGTCCTTGGTGACGGTGACGAAGTCATAGCCGAAGAAGACGCTGGTCACACCGGGGATCTGCATCAATCGCGTCGCCAGCGGCGAACGCTCGGCATCTTCGTTCGAGCGGAATTCGATGGTGCCGTTCTCGACGACGACGCGGCCCGGCAGGAACTTCAGCGTCGCGGGATTCGGTGTCACTTCGGTCTGGATGAACATGTCACGCCCCTTTCGCGGCATCGACGCCGCGGCAATCTTTGGAATTGTTCTAAACTTACAGCAGCGCTGCGCTCGCTGCAACAAGACGTAAACTGAAGATAAGGTGCCAAATCGCTCCTCAACAGAGGCTGGCGATATCCTCATCGGTCAAAGTCGCCGGCACGATCGTCACCGGGATCGGGAACGCCGCGCCCTTGCCCGACACCGAAGAAACCAGCGGCCCCGGCCCCTCGGAGGCCTCGCCGGCCGCCAGGACGAGAATCGCGATCTCGCGATCGGCCTCGATCAACGCGTGGATCTCGTCGATCATCGTGCCTTCCCGCACCACGGCCTCAGGCTCGATCCCGACCTTTTCGCGCAGTTCGTCGGCGACCTTGGCAAGCCGCGTCTCGGCCTCCTCGATCGCCTCGGCACGCATGATCTTCTCGACGCCGAGCCAATGCTGGAAGTCTCCCGGCTCGATCACGTAGAGCAGCACCGCGCCGCCGCCGCTCGCCTTGGCGCGATACGCGGCATACGCCGCCGCGCGCCCGCATTCGGGGGTTTCGTCGATGATGGCGAGGAACTTGCGTTTGCCGCCGGCGTCCCGACCGATGCGTCTTGATACCATGGCGGCAAGATGGCAGCGCCGGGGCCGCACGGCAAGATGGTGGTGGTGGCCGGCGCGTTCACTCCCGACGAACGGAAAATGACAACCGGCCTGCGCCGACGAACTAGCGGATCAATCGCGCAGAAAGCCGACGATGTCCTTGACGTCCTTCATCGTCGCGTCCGCGATGGCGCCGGCGCGCTCGCCGCCATCCTTCAAGACCGCGTCGATATGCGACGGATCGGCGAGATAGCGGCGCATTTCACCGCTGATCGGCGCGAGGATGTCGACGGCCAACTCCGCCAGGGCCGGCTTGAACTCGGAAAACTGCCGGCCGCCATATTCGGCCAGCACATCGCCCTTCGACCGCTCGGCGAGCGCGGCGAAGATGCCGACCAGATTGTCGGCCTCGGGCCGCTCCTTCAGGCCGTCCACCTCGGAGGGAAGCGCGTCGGGATCGGTCTTGGCCTTGCGGATCTTCTTGGCGATGGCGTCGGCATCGTCGGTCAGATTGATCCGCGACAAATCCGACGGGTCCGACTTCGACATCTTCTTGGCCCCATCCTTGAGGCTCATGATCCGGGTCGCCGACCCTTCGATCAGCGGCTCGGTGATCGGGAAATAGCCCGCGGTGCTTTCCTCGCCTCCGGTGATCGGCACCGCGAGCCCAGTCGCTTCGATGCGCTCGGCAAAGTCGAAATTGAACTTCGCGGCGATGTCGCGGGTGAGCTCCAGATGCTGCTTCTGGTCGTCGCCGACCGGGACATGGGTCGCGCGGTACAGCAGGATGTCGGCGGCCATCAGGCTGGGATAGGCCAGCAGGCCGAGCGAGGCGTTCTCGCGGTCCTTGCCGGCCTTTTCCTTGAACTGGGTCATCCGGTTCATCCAGCCGACGCGGGCGACGCAGTTGAAGATCCAGGCGAGCTCCGCGTGGCCGGAGACCCGGCTCTGGTTGAAGACGATGTGCTTGTTCGGGTCGATGCCGGCCGCCAGGAAGGCCGCGGTGATCGAACGGATCTGTCCCGGTAAATCGTCCTGGACGAGCTGCGCGGTGATCGCGTGCAGGTCGACGACGCAATAGAGGCAGTCGTGGCTCTCCTGCAGGGCGACAAACTTTTTGATCGCACCGAGATAGTTGCCGAGATGCAGATTGCCGGTCGGCTGCACGCCGGAGAAGACGCGTGGGGTGATGTCGCTCATGGTCGGCGGCTCCAAAGGATCGCGGCGGTGTGGAAAATCGCGGGCGTTATGGCGGAGAGATCGGCCGCGATCAAGCGTGGGCCGGTTCGGGCAACGCCGTCGGCGCCGCTCAGATTTGCGGCTTCTTTCGCTTCAGCACAGCCAGAAACAGCTTGCGATCCGCCGCGCCGGTCGCCAACGCCAGCGCGAAATAGATCGCCATGGCCGAGGACACAAGGATCAGAATCGCGAGGGCCTGCGTGGTGACGGGCGATTCTGGCCGCAGCCAGTCGCCGAGTTCGACCATCTCCAGGACCAGGACAGCGCCCATCAACAGCGATGACAGAACCACCAGAGCCGAGCGCTTCACCAGTTCGCGGTCGATCTCCCATAGGCCCTTTCGATACAGCCCGGCGAAAAGCAGACCGGCATTCAGCCAGCCGGCGATGGTGGTGGCCAGAGCAATGCCGCGTTCCGCGATCAGCCAGAACAGGATGAGCGACAGGACGATGTTGGCGCCGGCCGAGATCAGCGTCGCGATCATCGGCGTCCGCGTGTCCTCGCGGGCGAAATAGCCGGGCGTGAATACCTTCGCCATGACGAAGGCCGGCAGGCCGAGGGCATAAAGCCCGAGAACCGCCGCCACGGCGGGGGTCGCGGCCGCGTCGAAGGCGCCGCGCTCGTAGAGGACGCGGATGATCGGCTCGGGGATGATGAACAGTGCGACGGCAGCCGGCAGCGTCAGGAACAGCGCGAATTCCAGGCTGCGGTTCTGGGTATGCTGGGCTTCCCGCAGCCGGCCGGCCTTGAGCGCCCGCGCCAGCTCCGGCAGGAGCACGACGCCGATCGCGATACCGACCATGCCGAGCGGCAATTGATAGGGCCGGTCGGCGTATTGCAGGGTTGAGACAGCGCCTGGCTTGAAGGAGGCGATCGCTTGGCCGACGAACAGATTGATCTGGGTGATGCCGCCGATCAGCGCGGCCGGACCGGCCAGAACCAGAAGCCGCTTCAGCCGCTTGGTCCAACGCGGCCACCGCAGCGCGACGCTGAAGCCGGCCATGCGCATGGCGACGACCACCATGGCGAGCTGCGCGAAACCGGCGATCAGGACACCCCAGCTCATCAAAAAGCCGATCGTCGCCTTGTCGGCGCCGTCCCAGAGCGCAAAGCCAAGGACGCCGATCAGGATGAAGTTCAACAGCGTCGGCGCCACCGCCGCGGCAAAGAAGCGGCGAAAGGCGTTGAGGATGCCGGACACCATCGCCATCAGCGACATGCAGGCGAGATAGGGAAACATGATGCGCGAGAAGGTCACGGTGATGTCGTAGCGCGCGGCACAGGAGATCACGTTGCCGCCGGCCGCCGGGTCGTCGATGCAGACCGCGAGACCCGGCGCGATGATCGTCTTGACCAGGAACGGCATGAAGATCATCGCCAGCACGGTCACAGCCACGAGGATCGTGAACAGCGTCGAGAACACTTCGTTGGCGAAGCCCCGGGCACCCTCCTCGCCTTCCTCCTCCAAAGACCGCGCGAACAGCGGAATGAAGGCGGCGTTGAAGGCGCCCTCGGCGAACAGCCGGCGAAACAGGTTCGGAAAGCGGAAGGCGAGGTTGAACGCATCCGCCACCGGGCCGACGCCGAGGGCGGAGGCCATCATCATCTCGCGGCCAAAGCCGAAAATGCGGGAGACGAGCGTCGCCCCGCCGACCGTTGCAAACTTGGAAAGCAGGCTCATCGATGGGGTATGCCGAAAGCGCGAGGGGATGACATGACGACGGACGAGGACACTTCGCCCTCGGAGCTTTCCAGAACGCGCGTCAGGCGCGCCTCGATGCGCTCGATCCGCGTCTCACTGGTGATCTTGGTGCCGATCAGATCGGTGACGTAGAAGACGTCGACGACCTTTTCGCCATAGGTCGAGATATGGGCCGAGCGAATGTCCAGATTGAGGTCGGAAATCGCGCCGGTGACATCCGACAGAAGGCCCGGGCGGTCCAACCCCTCGACCTCGATGACGCTGAACTGGTTCGACAAATCGTTGTCGACGCTGACCCGCGGCTTGACCGGAAACAGCGTCGTCTTGCGCAAGGGCTTGCGCTGCGCGATGAGGTTCGCCGGCATCTCGCTCCCCTGCAACAGCTTGGCGATGTTGTCGCAGATTCGCTGGGCGCGGCGGATCTCGTCATCGTCGGACACAAATTCGCGGTTGAGCACCATGACGTCCAGCGCGCGACCGTCGGACATGGTGAAGATCTGCGCGTCGGCGATGTTGGCCCCGGCCCCGGCACAGGCGCCCGCCAGCAGCGACAACAGCCGCGGATGATCCGGCGCCAGCACCATGATCTCGGTCACCTCGTGGAACTTGTCGGTCCGTACGCTGGTGGCAAGCGGCTGGTCGGCCTTGGCGGTTCGAATGAACTCGGCGTGGCGGACCTGATCCTCGAGCGGGGCGGTGAGGAAATAATTGGGATAGTGCAGATCGAGATAGACCTGTCGCTCGAGGGCGGGCCAGGCCGCCAGCCGCTCGGCCAGAATCGCGCGCGCGAGAGCGATCCGCTCGCCCCGCGACGACTGGGTGAAGCCGCCGGTCAGCGTCGGTTCGGTCTCCATGTAGAGCGTCCGCAAGAGCTGGCCCTTCCAGCCGTTCCAGACGCCGGGTCCGACAGCGCGGATGTCGCAGACCGTCAGCACCGTCAGCAGCTTCAACCGGTCGAGCGTGCGCACCCGTTCGGCGAAATCGAGGATCGTCTTGCGGTCGTTGAGATCGCGCTGCTGCGCCGTCATCGACATCACCAGATGGTCCTCTATCAGCCAGGCGACGAGATCCGTCTCGCGCTCGTCGAGGCCGAGGCGCGGGCATAATTGGCGGGCGATCCTGGCGCCGGCGACCGAGTGATCTTCCGGCCGGCCCTTGGCGACGTCGTGCAGAAGCAACGCCACGTAGAGCGCCGTGCGGTCCTTCGGCGTGCGCATGAACCCCGTGGACATCGGCACTTCGTCGGCGAGCTCCCCGCGCTCCATCCGCGACAGTGTGGCGATCGAGCGCAGCAGATGTTCGTCCACCGTGTAGTGGTGGTACATATTGAACTGCATCATCGCGACGATCTTGCCAAAATCCGGAATGAATCGTCCGAGCACGCCGGCCTCGTTCATCCGGCGCAGATGCAGTTCCGGGTCGACCGGGTCGGTAAGAACGTCGAGGAACAGGCTGTTGGCATCCCGATCCTCCCTCAGATCGGCGTTGACGAGCCGGATCGACCGGCGGATCAGCTTCAGCGCGTCCGGATGATACTCCAGCTCATGCAGCGCGGCGAGCCGGAAGATCCGGATCAGGTTCACCGGGTCGTCGCGGAAGACGTTCGGCCCGGTGACGTTGATGCGGTTGTTGTCGATATGAAAGGCGAGCGTGCCGGGGATTTTCCTGGCCCTATTGCGCAAGCTGCGCACGAAGCCTCGCAGGCCCGGGGCGGTCTTGGCGTGCTGCTCTTCCAGCGCCGCGCAGAAGATGCGCGTCAGATCGCCGACGTCCTTGGCGATCAGGAAGTAGTGCTTCATGAAGCGCTCGACATCCTTCAACCCCGGATGGGAGTTGTAGCCGAGACGCGCGGCAATCTCCGGCTGCAGGTCGAAGGAGAGCCGTTCTTCCGCCTTGCCGGCGACGAAATGCATGTGGCAGCGCACCGCCCAGAGGAAATCCTCGGCCTTATGGAACAGCCGTCCCTCCCGCCGCGAGAACACCCCGGCCTCGACGAGCGCTTCGGTGGAGTTCACCCGGTAGTGATATTTGGCGATCCAGAACAGAGTGTTGAGATCGCGCAGGCCGCCCTTGCCTTCCTTGACGTTCGGCTCGACCAGATAGCGGGTGTTGCCGGTCTTGGCGTGACGGACGGAGCGCTCACCGAGCTTGGCGGCGATGAACTCCTCGCTGGTCCCCTCGACGATTTCGGCCTCGAAGCGCTGGCCGAGTTCGATCAGCAATTCCTCGGCGCCGGCGATCAGCCAGCGTTCCAGGATCGAGGTCCGGATGGTGAAGTCGGAGCGGGCCAGCCGGATGCATTCATCGACCGTGCGGGTGGCGTGCCCGACCTTGAAGCCGAGATCCCACAGCAGATAGAGCAGATATTCGGCCACCTGCTCGCCGAGCGCGGTCTGCTTGTAGGGCAGGAGAAACAACAGATCGACGTCGGATCCGGGCGCGAGCGTGCCGCGGCCGTAACCGCCGACCGCCAAGATCGCCATACGCTCGCCGGAGGACAGATTCGCCGAGGGAAAGACGTAGCGCAGAGCGAAATCGTGGATTTCCCGGATCACCGCGTCCTGCAACGAGGCGAGCCGCTGGGCGCACAAGAGGCCGCCGCCATCTTCGAACAGCATCTCCTCGATCATCGTCCGACCGTGGCGGATGGTATCCTTGAGCAGCGCCAGAACTTCGGCCCGCGCCGCCGTCGAAGCGCCGCCGGAAGAGTCCTTTTCGGCGATCGACGCGAGCCCCGATCGCAGCATCTCGACGTCGAGGATGCCGTCGAGTTGGACCTGTTCGCCGGTCTCGACGAACGGCAGGAGGCTCGGCTGGGCGGGGCTGGCCTCGAGCATGGTCATATGCGGTCCTGCTGCTTGTTCGCTTCGCGGCGAAGGCTATAACCCATTCGCAGACCCCTTGCGAGAAAACTCACCATGGCTTCCGCGCCACCAAGGCATCGCTCCTGAACGAAAAAAGGGCCACCCGCGGAAGCGGATGACCCTTGGCCCGGACGCTGCACGCGGGTGCAGCAATCGCATTTTCCGGATTAGCGGCGAACCTGTCGGCGCTCGAACTCGTCCGCCTGACGAAGCTCGAAGTCCGAACCTGGAACGATGACCGAACGCGCGTCCACGGACGGCGCGGAACGCTCGGATACGTAGCCGAAGGCGCGCGCGTTGCCAGACGCCGACGGCGCGAGGGAGACGGAGCCGTCGACGACGGACTGGCGCTGCGCTTCCTGCTGCTGCTGGATGTAGAAGTCGGAGCCCGGCACGAGCGACTGGGCCGCGGCAGGCAGAACACCGGCAAGAGCGGCAACAGCGACGGAAATAGCGAGGATGTTCTTCATATCATAATTCCATTTATTTCGTTTTGGGGCGAGGTGGCCCGGTTGCATTGGATTGCTTGGGCCGCCGTCGCCGGTGAACACCAGCTAATGATGATCTATCGGGATGAAATACATATCTGTTGAACAGTCCGTCCGAAATTACCGTGTCAAAACGAAGTGATCGCTCCGTGAGACGTGGATTTGTGGACAATCGACATAATCCATTGCGGGGTGCAGTTTGGAATTTCTTCTCGGGGCCGCGATCGATGGCCCCGGCGGCGCCCACCCGGCCATAAAAAAAGGGCCGCCCGTCAGGACGACCCTTTCTCACATGCGCGCGTGGCCGTTTTGGGCTACGCAGCGATTCCCGGTTACTTCACGGCGTCGGTCGAAGCCTCGTCCTGCAGCACATCCTCGGTCGTGGTCACCTTGGCCTCGGCTTCCGACGTGCTCATCGTCGCGCCCGAACCCGGGACGAGGAGCGTGCCGTCGGCAGCCGTCTCCCCGGTGGTCTCGGCTTTCGTACCGGCTGCAACCGCGTCGCGCTCAGTAGCTTCGTTCAGCTGGATCTGAGCCTCGCTGCCCGGGACCAGTGTCTCGGTGGTCGCGTCCGCTTCGGCCGCACCGGTCGCCGCACCGGGGTTGTCAGCAACCGCATCGCGAGTCGCCGCCTCGTTCTCCTCGATGATGGTCTCCGACCCCGGAATTTTCGGCGCGGCGTCCTGAGCGTATGCAGAAACGGTCAAGATTGAGGCGCCGATGATAGCAGCGGAAAAAATAGATGCATTCTTCATAGTGTAAAACCTTTCATACTTGCGGCGACAGAATGCTTAGGTCTCTGCTACCGCCCGTTTAGAGATCGTTAATCTCGTCCATTGCCAAACGGTCGCCCGCCTTCCCGGTTCCGTAGTTTTTAGCCGGCTATAAATTCAACAAAATGTGATGCGAACTACTTGCCCGGTCGTTGCGCCGAGGGAACAGCGCGGATCGCATTCTGGCGGATGCGCACCGTCACCCGTCAGACGGGATCGGGCTGGCGCGTGTCAGCGTGAAGGGCGAGCGAGCGCGCTCAACCGGTAAAGCGCTTCGAGCGCATCGCGCGGCGACAGGCTGTCGGGATCAAGCGCAGCGAGCGCATCGCGAAGCGCGTGGTCTGGCTCAGGCTCGTGAGGATGGGTTTCGGCGCGCCGTGCGACCGCCGAGAATAGCGGCAGGTCGTCGACGAAGGCGGTCCGCTTCTCGCCCTGCTCGCCGCGTTCGAGTTCGGCCAGCACCTGCCGGGCGCGTTCGACCGCCTTGGGCGGAAGCCCAGCCAGCTTGGCGACCTGAATTCCATAGGACCGGTCGGCGACACCGGCCGTGACCTCATGCAGGAAGATCACCTCGCCCTCCCACTCCTTCACCCGCATGGTCGCGTTGCGCATGCGGGAAAGCCGCGCGGCCAGCGCGGTCATCTCGTGGAAATGGGTTGCGAAGAGTGCCCGGCAGCGATTGACCTCATGCAGGTGCTCGACCGCGGCAAAGGCGATCGACAACCCATCATAGGTCGCCGTGCCCCGGCCGATCTCGTCGAGGATGACCAGCGCCCGCTCGCCCGCCTGATTGAGGATCGCGGCGGTTTCGACCATCTCAACCATGAAGGTCGAGCGGCCCTCGGCGAGGTCATCCGAAGCGCCGACCCGGCTGAACAGGCGATCGACGACCCCCACATGCGCCCGCGCCGCCGGCACGTAGGAACCCATCTGTGCCAGAACAGCGATCAGGGCGTTCTGGCGCAGAAAGGTGGATTTGCCGCCCATGTTCGGGCCGGTGAGCAGCCAAATCGATCCTGCCCCCTCCTGCCCGGCCCCAGGTGGCGACAGGTCGCAGTCGTTGGAAACGAACGGCTCGCCCGACCCCGCCTTCAGCGCTGCTTCGACCACCGGGTGGCGGCCGTCCTCCACGATGAAAGCAAGGCTGTCGTCGACAAGCGGCGGCGTCCACTCCTCGGCGACGGCGAGTTCGGCCAGGGCGGTGGACACATCGAGCACCGCCAGCGCCTCGGCGCCACGCTGCAGCGCCTCCGCCGCCCCGCCGACGGCGGCGACCAGGCGCTCGAAGGCCTCGAACTCGATCTTGAGCGCTTCGGCCGCGGCGCCGGCGATCCTCGTTTCCAACTCGCCGAGTTCGGTGGTGGTGAACCGCATCGCCGACGCCATGGTCTGGCGATGGATGAAGCGCGTTTCGCCGTCCTCGCCGGCCAGCGCCTTGGCCTGCGCCTCGCCGACCTCGACGAAATAGCCGAGCACGTTGTTGTGCTTGATGCGCAGATTCCGCGCCCCGGTCTCGGCGGCGTAGCGGCCCTGCAACTCGGCGATCACACGCCGGGAATTCTCGCGTAGCGTCCGCGCCTCGTCCAGCGCCGGTATCGCGCCGTCGCGGACGAAGCCGCCGTCGCGCTTGAGGAGCGGCATCGCCTCGGCGAGCGTATCCGACAGCGCCTCATGCAAGGATTGCGGCAACGCGGCGAGCGCCGTGACCGCATGGCGCAGTTCGTCTGGCAGCTCGACATCGGCGGCAGCGGCGATGGCGAAGCTCGCCTCCAGGCCGTCGCGGATCGCCGCGAGGTCGCGCGGACCGCCACGGCCGAGCGACAACCGCGACAGCGCCCGCTCGGTGTCCGGCAGGCCGGTGAGCGCCGCGCGCAAGCGCTGGCGGTTCGGCATATCCTCGACGAAAGTGCCGACCGACGCCTGCCGAGCCCGGATCGCCGCCGGGTCGGTCAGCGGGGCGGCGAGCCGACCGGCTAAAAGCCGGGCGCCCGCACCGGTCACGGTCCGGTCGATGGTCGACAGCAGGCTGCCCTGCCGCTTGCCCGACATTGTCCGGGTCAATTCCAGCGAGGCGCGGGTCGCCGGATCGATCTGCATGAGCGAGCCGGCGACCACCCGCTCGGGCCGCTGCAGGGCGGGGCGCGCCGCCATCTGGGTCTTGCCGAGATAGGCGATCAGCGCGGCCGCGGCGGCGAGTTCGACCCGCGAGAAACCACCGAAACCGGACAGCGTCGCCACACCGTAGAAGCGGCAGACCCGCTCCTCGGCGGTCGCGCCGTCGAACAGCGCCTGCGGCTCGGGCCGCGCGGCACGGCCATACCGGCGCAACAGTGGCTGTAGCGTCTCGTCATGGAAGACCGGCTCGGCGACGACGATTTCGCTCGGCTCGATCGCGGCGATGTCGGTAGCCAAGCGCCCGATGTCGGTTTCCGCGAGGCGGAAGGTGCCGGTCGACAGATCCGTCCAGGCCAGGGCGAAGGCCGCATTTGGGCCGGAGCCTCCCAATCGCGCCAGCGCCATCAGATAATTCGGACGCCCTGGCTCGAGCAGCGCCTCCTCGGTGATCGTCCCCGGCGTCACCAGGCGAACCACGTCGCGCTTCACCACCGATTTGGCGCCACGCTTGCGCGCTTCGGCAGGGTCCTCGATCTGCTCGCAGACCGCGACCCGATGGCCGAAGGCGATCAGCTTCTGCAGATAGTCGTCGGCCGAGACCACCGGCACGCCGGCCATCGGGATGTCCTCGCCGAGATGCCTGCCCCGCTTCGTCAAGGCGATGCCAAGCGTTCGCGACGCCTCGGCCGCATCATCGAAGAACAGCTCGTAGAAATCGCCCATGCGATAGAACAGCAGGCAGTCCGGATTGGCCGCCTTGATCTCGATATATTGCGCCATCATCGGCGTCGGGGCGGCGTCCTTGTCGGCCGTCATTGCGCGGATCGGTCTCTTTCGTTCAAACTGGGGCCGCCCGGTCGTGCGGAACGCCGACGAACGCGGCCAACCATACAAGCTCCCCTCCGCTTAGCTGCGTGGCTATCGCGATGGAAGGGGAGATGAAGACAATTGCAGGGGGAAGCATGGATCAGCGCACGACAGGTCACCGCAAGCCGTCCGTCTCCGACGCCGAGGCACTGGATTTTCATTCCTCCGGGCGGCCGGGCAAGCTGGAGATCAACGCGACCAAACCGATGGCGACCCAGCGCGACCTGTCGCTCGCCTATTCGCCCGGCGTCGCCGTGCCGGTGCGCGCCATCGCGGAAGACCCGGACAAGGCGTTCGACTACACCGCGCGCGGCAACATGGTGGCCGTCATCTCCAACGGCACGGCGATTCTCGGCCTCGGCAATCTCGGCGCGCTGGCCTCCAAGCCGGTGATGGAGGGCAAGGCCGTGCTGTTCAAGCGCTTCGCCGACGTCGATTCCATCGACCTGGAGATCGACACCGAGAATGTCGACGAATTCGTCAATTGCGTGCGCCTGCTCGGCCCGTCCTTCGGCGGCATCAATCTGGAGGACATCAAGGCGCCCGACTGCTTCATCATCGAGGAGCGGCTGCGCGCGGCGATGGACATTCCGGTGTTCCACGACGACCAGCACGGCACGGCGATCATCGCCATCGCGGGGCTGATCAACGCACTCCATCTTACCGGCCGCGATCTCGCCTCGACCAAACTGGTCGTCAACGGCGCCGGCGCCGCCTCGATCGCCTGTATCGACCTCATGAAGGCGATGGGCTTTTCGCCGGAGAACGTCATCGTCTGCGATACCAAGGGGGTCATCTATCGCGGGCGCGAGGCCGGCATGAACCAATGGAAGTCCGCCCACGCCGTCGACACCGACCGGCGGACCCTGGCTGACGCCATGGACGGCGCCGATGTCGTTTTCGGTCTGTCGGCCAAGGGCGCGTTCACCCCCGACATGATCGCTTCGATGGCGAAGAATCCGATCATCTTCGCGATGGCCAACCCCGATCCGGAGATCACGCCGGAGGAAGTGGCGGACATCCGCACCGACGCGATCATGGCGACCGGGCGTTCGGACTATCCCAACCAGGTCAACAACGTCCTCGGCTTTCCCTATATCTTCCGCGGCGCGCTGGACGTGCGCGCGACGACAATCAACGAGGCGATGAAGGTCGCCGCCGCCGAAGCGCTTGCCGCTCTCGCCCGCGAGGACGTGCCCGACGACGTGGTCGCGGCCTATCGTGGCCAGCGCCCGCAATTCGGCCCGGACTACATCATCCCGGTCCCGTTCGATCCCCGCCTGATCTCGGCGATCCCGCGGGCGGTGGCCAAGGCGGCGATGGACACCGGCGTCGCGCGCCGCGCGATCACCGATTTCGACGCCTATGACAGAGAGCTGCGCTCGCGGCGCGACCCGATCGCCTCGACGCTGCAGCGCATCTTCGACGGCGTGCGGCGCGATCCCAAGCGCGTGGTCTTCGCCGAGGGTGAGGAGCCGCAGGTGATGCGGGCGGCCGTCGCCTATGTGAACCAGAATCTGGGCACCGCCATTCTGCTCGGGCGCGATGCGGAGATGCGCGAGACCGCGCGCGAGGCCGGCATCGATCTCGACCGTCCCGGCCTCGAGCTGGTCAATGCGCGGCTTTCCAACCGGGTCGACGACTATACCCAGCTGCTCTACTCCCGCCTCCAGCGAAAGGGCTACCTTCACCGCGACTGCGTCCGGATGATGCGCAACGACCGCAATCTCTTCGCCAGCGCCATGGTCGCCATGGGCGACGCCGACGCCATGGTGTCGGGCGTTACACGCAACTACCAGACGGTTCTGCAGGACGTCGGCCGGGTGCTCGACGTCAAGCCGGGCCACACGATGATCGGCGTCTCGGTCGTGCTGTGTCGGGGCCGGACAGTTCTGGTCGCCGACACCGCGGTGCATGACATGCCGAACGCGCAGGAACTCGCCGACATCGCGATCGAGGCGGCGGCGATGGCCCGCAAGCTCGGCTACGAGCCCCGCGTCGCCATGCTGGCCTACTCGACCTTCGGCAACCCGCCGGGGGAGCGGGCGCAGAAGGTGCAGGAGGCGGTCCGCATCCTCGATGGGCTGAACGTCGATTTCGAGTATGACGGCGAAATGAACGCCGACGTGGCGCTCAACGCCGAGATCATGGAGCAGTACCCGTTCTGCCGGCTTTCAGGCCCTGCCAACGTCCTGGTGATGCCGGCCTTTCATTCCGCCTCGATCGCCACCAAGATGCTGCAGGAACTGGGCGGCTCGACCGTCGTCGGGCCGCTGCTGGTCGGGCTGGAAAAGCCGGTGCAGATCGTCGCGCTGGGAGCCAAGGATTCCGAGCTCGTCAACATGGCGGCCATTGCCGCCTATGAGGCCATCGATTAACGCGCGAACAGATGTAATGGCGATCGCGACATTGCCGTCGCGACCGCGAGGAACCATGTCAGGTTCGTCAGCTTCCGTTCATCGGTGCTGTGCCAATATCGACAAGCTGCCGCCTTCGCTCGAGGCGGACGATCGCCCGAGAAAGTTCCCCATGCTGAGAACCGCCCTTATCCTCGCCCTGTCGACACTCGCGCTGACCAGTCTGGCGGCCGGTCAAGGCGGCGACGAGAATGTCATCGTCCTGCAATACGCCGCTGAACATCCGAGCGACAACGCACGATTGCCGACGGCGCCGCAACTCGGCGATTCCGTGCCGGATACGATTGCGCTGCAACAGGTCGACGGCAATTCCACGCTCGCCTATTTCTACTACAATGGCGAACCGGTGCTGGTCGATTTGAAGACCCGCAGCATCGTGCGGATCGGCCAGTAGATTAGGCCACGCGCGCCCTTCAGGCGGCGAAGCGGCTGGCGTCAGCGCCGTAGTGACCAATATAGCGCGGGTTGATGTTGGCCCGTGGCAGCACGACGAGAACGTCGGTCGTGCCGAACTGATGGTCGACGACCGCGCCTTCGCCGATATAGCCGCCCAGCCGCAAATAACCCTTGAGCAGCGGCGGCAGCGCCGCGAGCGCCCTGCGCGCATCGACCGCGTCAGCGGAGTCGGGGGGGAAAACTCCGACCTTGGCATGGGCACGCACCCGCCATTCCGCCGGCGCTGGCGCGTTCTGTCTCAAAAAGGCGAGCGGCACGGCCAGCGCCTCGGGATCGGTGCCCGCCAGCGAGGCGCAGCCGAACAACACGTCAACGTCGTGGCCGAGCACGTAGCTCCAGATCCCCTGCCAGAGCAGTTCGACAGTGCGCTTGCCGCGATATTCCTTGAGCACACAGGAACGCCCGAGTTCGAGGAACCGGGTGCCTTCATGCCTGGCAAGCATCGGCGCGATGTCGAATTCCTGGGCGGTGTAGAAGCCGCCGGCCAGAATGGCCATCTCGCCGCGCAACAGCCGGTAGGTGCCGACGATGCGGTTCGGGATCGCGCCGCCGCGGCTGTGATCGAGAACCAGAAGGTGGTCGCAATAGCGGTCGTAGCCGTCCCGGTCCCGGCGGGTCATTTTCTGCAACTTTGACGGCTGGGCGCTCATTTCCTCGTAGAAGACGTGATAGCGCAGCTTCTGCGACGCCCTGACCTCGGCCGGCCGGCGCGCCAGGCGGACCTCGAGCTGCCCGATCCGCCCGAGAACGGGCGACATCGGATCGAACCGCCGGGTCAGGTGGCGCAACCTCGCGGGAACCGTAGCCAGACCGGCGGCGCCAGGATCCGGTGCCGTCAATCCCGCGCCGATCAGTGGCGCCTGCCTCGTGCCCTGTCCGATCATCGCATCCTCCGTCCGGCCAACTCCGCGCTGCAGTGCCATAGCGATCGACAGCGAAGAATTTGTGACCGTACCGCCGCCACTATCACTCAAGTGGCCGCGACGAACAACGTCCCGGACGCGGGTCGGTTCACGTCATGTCGACGACGACGCGGCCGCGGATCTTGCCCTCGACGATGTCCTTGGCGGCATCGAGAATGCCGTCGAAGGTGATTTCCGTCGCGATCGACCGCAGCTTTTCCGGTTCGAGATCAGTCGACAGCCGGCGCCACGCCTCCAGCCGCCGCGGTTTCGGCGCCATCACCGAATCGATGCCGAGCAGCGAGACGCCGCGCAGAATGAACGGGGCGACCGAGGCCGGAAGGTCCATGCCTTGCGCAAGCCCGCAACATGCGACGGCGCCGCCATAGGAAGTCGCCGCCAGGACGTTCGCCAGGGTGTGACTGCCGACGGCGTCGACGCCTGCGGCCCAGCGCTCCTTGGCCATCGGTTTGCCCGGCTCGGAGAGTTCGGCGCGATCGATGATTTCGGCAGCGCCGAGATCGGTCAGCCAGCCGGCTTCGTCCGGCCGGCCAGTGGACGCGATGACATGCCAGCCGAGCTTCGACAGGATCGCCGTCGCGACCGAGCCGACCCCGCCGGAAGCGCCGGTGACGACCACCGGCCCACGATCCGGCCCCATTCCGGCCTTCTCCAGCGCCAGCACGCACAGCATCGCCGTGTAACCGGCGGTGCCGATCGCCATCGCATCCTTCGGCGAAAAGCGCTCGGGCAGCGGCACCAGCCAGTCGCCGTTCAGTCGGGCGCGGCCGGCATAGGCGCCGTAATGGGTCTCGCCGACGCCCCAGCCGTTGAGCACGACCTTGTCGCCCTCCTTCCAGTCGGCGTGGGTAGAGCGGATCACGATTCCGGCCAGATCGATGCCGGGGATCAGCGGCCAACGGCGCACGACCGGCGCCTTTCCGGTGATGGCGAGGCCGTCCTTGTAATTGACCGTCGTCGCCTCGACGGCGACGTCGACGTCGCCTTCCATCAGATCGTCCGGCGCCATCTCCACGACATTCACCGACTGCTTCTTCTGCTCGTCCCGCGATACCAGGATCGCCCGAAACGTCTCGCTCATTGCATCACTCCCGTTCTGATATTCGACTGAGGGCGGGGACCGGCGATGTCAATCGCGGGGTTCACCGACCTTGGCGACCGTCCCGCGCCGCGGCGCCAGAATGAACTCCTCGACGAGGATCACGACCGCGCCCACGGTGATGAAGGCGTCGGCCAGGTTGAAAACGGCGAAATCCCAGACCGGCGTATGGAAATAAATGTAATCGACGACATAGCCGAGCCGGACCCGATCGATGAGGTTGCCGATCGCGCCACCGACGATGATCGCCAGACCGAGATGGAGGAGACGTCGCTCGGGTGGCGTCTTCACCCAGAGATAAAGGACCACCGCCAGAACGAGCCCGGACAGAAGCGACAGCCCGACATCGCCGAACCCCGCGAACATCGAAAAGGCGATGCCGGTGTTGCGGGCGTGATAAAGCGCGAGGAAGGGCAAGACCTCGATCGCTTCGCCCAGATCCATCGTGGCGACGACGAGCGCCTTGATCGCCTGGTCGGCAATGACCGCGACTGCGACGAGAATGACGTTGAAACCGATGAACGCGCGCATCACAGGCTGAGCGCTCCCCGGCGCACTTCGAACAGCATCACGCCGGTGGCGACCGCGAGATTCAAACTGTCGGCGCGCCCCGCCTGCGGAATCCGCACCAGGACGTCGCAAGCCTCCGTGAGCCGGTCGGTCAGGCCGGCCTGCTCGTTGCCCATCAACAGCACCGTCGCCCCGGCGCCGTAATCGGGTTTGCGGTAGTCGATCGCTCCCGCCATGTGGGCGCCCGCGACCAGGCCCTTGAAGCGCTTGCGCCATTCCAGGAATTCCGCCTCGCCCGCCCGCGCCAGCGGAACCGAGAAGATCGAGCCCATCGTCGCGCGGACGGTTTCCAGCGAGAACGGGTCGACGGTCTCGCCGATCAACACGACGCCGGAGGCGCCGGCCGCGTCCGCGGTGCGC
Organism: Aurantimonas sp. C2-5-R2; assembly: GCF_036549495.1. NCBI lineage: Bacteria > Pseudomonadati > Pseudomonadota > Alphaproteobacteria > Hyphomicrobiales > Aurantimonadaceae > Aurantimonas > Aurantimonas sp. C2-5-R2. The sequence goes on along the minus strand of NZ_JAZHLJ010000004.1, from coordinate 31,708 downwards.
AGCACGGTGCCGAGATTGCCCGGATCGCGGACCCGGTCCAGCGCCACCACGACGTTGTTACCGGTCACATCGAGCTTGGCGAGCGGCGTCAGCCGGCGGCGGAAGACGCCGACGGTGTTCTGGGGATTGTCGCGGCGGGTGATGGCTTCCAGCACCTTGGCGCTCGCCTCGACGAGGTCGGCGCCGAGCGACACGGTCCGCGCCGCCGTTTTCGCCAGCAGTTCCTGGCCGATCTCGGCCTTGGCGACGATCAGGGTCTGGATTTCCCAGCCCGCGTCGAGCGCGTCGATCACCAGCTTCAGGCCTTCGGCGAGGAACAAACCGGTCTCGTCGCGATGCCGCTTCTGCGCCAGCGCGCGAATATCCTTGATGATCGGATTGGAGATGCTCGACACCTCCTTGACCCGGCCGGGGGCGCGCGTCGGCGCGAAGTGGGGCCGGGGTTCGGCGCCCGAGGCCGGTGGTGGACGATCAGACATGGTCGGCGCTCCAGCGCGAGAAGAGGGACGTCGACAGGAGGCGCGGTTCGTCGCCGGCCTCGCGGATAACGAGTTCGCCCGATTGCAGGTTGCCGCCGAGCCCGCGAAAGCTCTCGCCCATGAGCGCCGACAGGGCGTAAAACGACGCGCGGATCGAATAGGCGGTGAGGATCACGAACAGCGGACGATCCGACAGAAGTTCACGGACGAGACCCAGAAGATAGGGCAGATCGTCGAAGAGCTGCCAGACTTCGCCTTTCGGGCCCCGGCCGAATTTCGGCGGGTCGAGCAGGATCGCGTCATAGCGGCTGCCGCGTTTGACCTCGCGCTCCACATAGCGGATCGCGTCCTCGCAGATCCAGCGGATCGGACGCGCGCCGAGCCCGGCCATCTCCTGGTTCTCCCGCGCCCAGCCAACCGCCTTCTTGGAGGCGTCGACATGAGTGACCTCGGCCCCGGCGCGGGCGGCGATGAGCGAGGCGATGCCGGTGTAGCCGAAGAGATTGAGCACGCGCACCGGGTTGTTTCCCCGTTGGCTGGCGGCGCGGATCGCGGCCTCGGCATAGGCCCAGTGCGCCGCCTGCTCGGGAAACACGCCGACATGACGGAAGGAGGTGAACCGGCCCTGATAGGACAACCCGTCATGAACGAGCGGCCAGGTCTCGCCGAGCGGCGCATGGGGAAAGCGCCAGCGGCCGGTGCCCTCCTCGTCGGTGTCGCCGGTAAAGACAGAGTCGGCCCTCTGCCACTCATCCGGCTTCAGCCGCGGCCGCCAGATCGCTTGGTTTTCCGGCCGACGAACCAGCAGCGGGCCATAGCGCTCCAGCTTCTCGCCGCCGCCCGAATCGATCAGCGCGTAATCTTCCGTCGGCTCCACGGTGAGGATCAGCGGCCCCTCTTCGCTCGGACGCGCGCCCACTCGCTCGGATAGCGTCAGCCGCGTCGATGGCTCCACCGGTCGGCCGGGTCGGCCGCCCCCGCGCTGTTCGTCGCCGCCCGGGCGCGCGCGCTCCGGCCGGTCCGCCTCATGCTTGCGGGACACCGTCCGAGCCGGTTTCGTGGCCGTCTTGTGGTTCGGCCGCCGCGTTCGCGCCAAGGCGAAACTCCCTGCTACTGTGGTTCAGAGCGCTCCTTAGCGGTTCCTTGGCGGCTTGGCAAAGCGACCAAAAACGTGCAGCAAGTCGCGAGCAACATATTGCGGGCGCCAGAACTCGCGCCCGCCAAACAGGGAGGATCAACATGGATCTGAAGGGCGAATATCGACTGTCGGCGCCACGTGAAAAGGTCTGGGCCGCGCTCAACGACCCGGACGTTCTTCGCGCCTGCATCCCCGGCTGCCAGAGCCTGGAAATGACGGGCGAGAACGAGATGGCCGCGACGGTCGTCACCAAGGTCGGCCCGGTCAAGGCAAAATTCTCGGGCGAGGTCCGTCTGGAGAATATCAACGCGCCGGAGAGCTATTCCATCGTCGGCGAGGGCAAGGGCGGTATCGCCGGCTTCGCCAAAGGTGGCGCCGACGTACACTTGGCCGAGGACGGCGCGGACACCATCCTCACTTACGACGTCAAGGCCCAGGTCGGCGGCAAGATTGCCCAGCTGGGCGGACGGCTCATCGATTCGACCGCCAAGAAGCTCGCAGGACAGTTCTTCGATTGTTTTGCAGAGACGGTCTCAGGCGGCACGGCCGCGGCCGAAGGCACGACCGAATCCGTCTGAGGCGCGGCCAGCGCCTCGGCGAGGGATCGCGGACTATCTGGAACGCAAAGGCCCGCTGCATGGCGGGCCTTTTGACGAGAGTGCGACGTAGGGCCGGCTCGGTCACCCATACCCGCAGGTTTGGTATGACGCCGCTCCTATTACGCCGCCCGTGAGGTCGCCAGTGCCGTCGAATTGGAGGCGGCCTGCCCGTAGGAGGCGCGGTCACGTTCTTCCTGGAGCTGGCGAAGTTTCGCCTTGTTCTCCTCGGTTTCACGCCGCAGCTTTTCCACCTCGTATTTGCGCTTCCAGGACTTGCGCCGGTAATGCGCCTGAGTCAGCCAGGTGCCGATCCCGCCCAGCACGACGCCGATGATCACCGACCCCATCAAAAGAATGAACAGCGGCGCCTCGAAGGCGAGCTGCGGCATCGAGCCGATCGGATCGAGCGAAACCGGGATCGCCTCGCGGTTGGCCACGCTGAAGACGACCAGCACGATGGCCAGGGGAACCAGAATGAGCAATGAAAGTATTTTCGAAATCATGCGCCTACGCCTCGGACCTCTGTCGGCTGCGGCGCCCCTGCACCGGCATCCGCGGGCTTTGTCATCGTTTGAAAATGGGCGCCAAACCGGATGCGTCAATCATTCTGACGGGTATCGCGGTCGACGCCTGCCTCACTCCTCGTTCAGGCGCTCGCGCAATTCCTTGCCGGCTTTGAAGAACGGGACCCATTTCTCCTCGACCTCGACCGCTTCGCCGGTGCGCGGATTGCGGCCCGATCGGGGCGGGCGATTCTTCACCGAGAACGCTCCGAAACCGCGCAGTTCGACCCGGTTCGACTCGCACAGCGCCTCGGTGATCTCGTCGAAGATCGCCTTAACGATCGTCTCGACGTCGCGCTGGTAGAGATGCGGGTTGCGGCTGGCGATCGCCTGCACGAGTTCCGACTTAATCAAGCGATTTTCCCCTCTTGGTGTCCGGCCCGGTCGCTTCCGACCGCCGAACTCTCAGCGCGTCCCGTTTTGCAATGAGAAACGTCAAATATTTCCACGACTTCACCGCAGTGGCGCGCGCCCATCCAAAGGCTGCCAGAGCGACACCATGCCGTCAAGGTGGCCGACCTTGCGCAAAAGGGCGGTTTCGAGCGAGGCGACGCGAGGATCTAGGCCGAAGGCGCCGAAGAGAATCGCCCTGGCGGCGGTAAAAAGCGACGCATAGCCTTCGGTCTCGGGTTCCCGCTCGACAATTTTGAGCCCCTTCGTCACACCGCGATCATCCTCCAGCCAGCGCCGCACCTCGGCTTCGCCGCCCAGCGCATCGACCAGCTTGCGCTCGAGCCCCTGGCTGCCGGTGAAGATCGAGCCGTCGGCGAGCGCGCGCGCCTCGGACAGACTCATGTCGCGCCGTTCGGCGACCAGCGCGACGAACCATTCGTAGGTGTCCATGATCAGGCGGCGGATCATCGCCTTGGCCTCCTCCGGCGCGGGCGCGAAGGGCGAGGGCTCGGCCTTCATCGGGGAGGATTTGATCGCGTTGACCTCGACGCCGATGGTGTCGAGCAGCTTGGACGCATCGACATATTGGAAGATCACCCCGATGGAGCCGACCATGGAGGTTCGCCGGGCGACGATGTGATCGGCGCCGGAAGCGATCATGTAGCCGGCCGAGGCGGCGAGCGTTCCGACCTCGGCGGCCACCGGCTTGACGGCGGCGATGGCGCGCACCGCTTCGTAGAGCGCCTCGCCGCCCACGGTCGTTCCACCCGGCGAATCGATCCGCAGTACCACGGCCTTGACCGCGTCGTCGTCCTTGACCTTTTCGAGAAGGTCGAGAAGGTCAAGGTCTTCGGTAATCAGGCCCTCGATCGCCACTCTGGCGATCTGATCGCGCGACGAAAACGTGGCGGCGCCGTCAAAACCGGAGAAAACGGCGGCGGCGAGGGCGGCGAGCGCCACGACGACCACCGCCGCCACGCGCCAGAAGCTCAGCTTGCGGCGCAGCCGACGGCGATCGATCAGGTCCTCGGCGGTTGCGGACATGGACGGCTCCATAGGATTGCGCGTTGCGGCGAGGGTTAGCCGGAACCGCGCGTCCTGTGAAGCCACACGAAACGTTCATTCCCTCAGGTTAAGAATTTACGGCAAGTTTTTGGCTTCGACGCAAAAAGCCCGTATTGCTGTCGGATCGCCGTAAGTCTGGACAAGGCGCATCGCGGGCGTCGATGGACCGAGCCAGGACGGAGAGGACCCGATTGACGGTGGACACGAACCCAACCGGAAGGCGCGCAGCCAGGCTGACGGCCTCGCCGGCGACGCCGGCCGGGCACGGAGCGAGCATGCGGACCGCGCGGGAATTCGCGCGGGCACGACGGCACTCGCGCCTCGTTCGGGTGTTGAAGATCGGCCTGCCGGTGGCCGCGGCGCTGATCGTCGCCTTCGGGGTCGCGGTGACCTGGCTGGCCCGCAGCCTGCCGGACAACGTTTCCGTCGCCGACACCTCGATCTCTGACGGCCGGGTGGTGATGCAGGCGCCACGCATGTCGGGGCTCGACAGCAGCAATCGGCCCTACGATCTGGTCGCCGAGCGCGCCATCCAGTCACTGAACGGCGGCGGTGTCGATCTGGAAAAGGTGAAGGCCACAGTCTCCGTCGATGACGATACCACCGCCGACATCACGGCGGAATCCGGCAATTACGATCAAACCAACCAGAGATTGCAGCTCCGCGACGGGATCACCGTCGAGACGACGAGCGGCATCTCGATCAATCTGGCGGCGGCCGACATCGATCTTGGCGAAGGGACCCTCGAGGGCGAGGGACCCGTCGCGATCGATACGCCGGCCCAGACCATTCGCTCGGACACACTCACCGTATCGGAGGGAGGCAAGGTCCTTTCCTTTGGCGGGCGCGTTAAAATGGTTCTCAACCCGGGCCAATCCTCCGGTAGTCAAGAACAAGCCTCGAGAAACGAGTAAGATATGCGATCGTTAAAATTCGGCCGCGCGGTGCCCCTGTATGCCGCCCTTTTCGCTGGCCTGATCGTCGCCGCATCCGCGTCGGCGCAGCAAGGGCTCGGCGAGAGCTTCACCGGCCTCCAGATCAATGGCGACCAACCGATCTCGATCGAGTCGAACCAGCTCGACGTCGATGACAACAAGGCGGTCGCCACCTTCACCGGCAATGTCCAGGTCTCGCAGGGCGAGACGGAACTGAGGACCGGCAAGCTTGTGGTTTCCTATACCAAGGCGCAGGAGGGAGCGTCCGGCGGAAAAACGGGCACCAGCGCGCTTCCGGGCGGTTCCAGCCAGATCGAGCGCCTGGAGGCGAGCGAGAAGGTCTATGTGAAATCCGCCGATCAGGTCGCGACCGCCGAAAAGGCGACCTTCGATATGAAAAGCGAAGTGGTTGTGATGACCGGAAACGTCGTCCTGTCGCAGGGCCAGAACGTCGCCGAGGGCTGTCGGCTGACAATCCAGATGCAGACGGGTCTCGCCCGCCTCGAAAGCACGAATTGCGGTGATGGCGACAGTGGCGGCAGTGGCGGCCGGGTACGAATGATGCTGACACCGGACCAGTAGAGCAGCGATTGGTAGAGCCATTGAGGTCGAACGCGTGAAGTTTCAAACGACCGCCGAATCCGGGACGTCGGCACAGATTCGGCGCCGCTCGCCCGCCGAGGGCGACGCCGTTTCCGGTCCAGAAGGGGTGGGTCAGGATCGTCCCGACGACGCCGTCGGGACGCTCTATGCCACGGGGCTGACCAAGACCTACCGCGGCAGGCGCGTCGTCGACGACGTGCGGCTCGGCGTGCGCCGCGGCGAAGCCGTTGGCCTGCTCGGCCCGAACGGCGCCGGCAAGACGACCTGCTTCTACATGATCACCGGGCTCGTTCCCGTCGACGCCGGCCGCATCGTCCTCGACGGCCACGACATCACCAGCGTCCCGATGTATCGGCGCTCACGGCTGGGGATCGGCTATCTTCCCCAAGAGGCCTCGATCTTCCGCGGCCTGTCGGTAGAGGACAATATTCGCGCCGTTCTGGAGGTGGTCGAGCCCGATCGCGCAGTCCGCGAGCGCGAGCTCACTGCGCTGCTCGAGGAATTCAACATCAGTCATTTGCGCAAGCAGGCCTCGACCTCGCTCTCCGGCGGCGAGCGCCGACGCTGCGAGATCGCGCGCGCGCTTGCCTCCAAGCCGACCTTCATGCTGCTCGACGAACCCTTCGCCGGTGTCGACCCCATCGCCGTCTCGGACATTCAGGGGCTGGTCCGGCACCTGACCAAGCGCGGTATCGGCGTGCTGATCACCGATCACAACGTCCGCGAGACGCTGGGGCTGATCGACCGCGCCTATATCATGCACGCCGGCGCCGTCCTGACGCACGGTCGGCCTCAGGAGATCGTCGACAACGCCGATGTGCGCCGCTTCTATCTCGGCAACGAATTCAGCTTCTGAGCCGCGACAGCGCCGCCACGCGGCGATTGACAAAGAACGCGACGACCCGCTTTGATGAGGCGGCAAGGGTTGCCGCCCGTCCAGCTTTCGCGGGCAAGTGCCGGGCGGCGCGTGCGCGGTGCTGGGACATCGCGCCATGGCAGCAGCCCATACCTAGGTGAGTATATCGGCGTCTCATGGCTCTTTCCGCCAAACTGCACTTGCGGCAGACGCAATCGCTGGTGATGACGCCCCAGCTGCTGCAATCGATTCGCCTGCTCCAATACAGCCATCTCGAACTGAAAGCCTTCGTCGAGACCGAGATGGAGCGCAATCCGTTGATCGCGGAAGCCGATACGGCCGCGTCGGACGAGCCCGCGCCCGAGAGCCCGGACGGCCATCCGGCCGATACGGACAAGGCCGCCGGCGAGGATCCGGAGCATGGCGGCTTGACCGGCGCCGCGAGCGATGGCGCGGCCTTCGAGAGCGGCTTTTCAGGACGCGATGACGCCGGCGACGACAGGCCAGCGCAATCCGGCCCGAGCCTGCGCGGCGAGACGCGCCTGATCGGGACCGGTTCCGATTTCGGCATCGACGACCTGGCGGACAACCGCCCGTCCCTTCACGCCCACGCGCGCGGTGAAGTCGCCGACGCGCTGGCGCCCGGCCTGGAGCGCAAGATCGGCGAGGCGATGATCGAGCTTCTCGACGAGTGCGGCTATTTGCGGATCACCCCGGAGAGTTTCGCCGCCGATCTCGGCGTTGCGGTGACCGACGTCGAAGCGGCGCTCGTGATCCTTCAGCGCGAAGCGACGCCGCCCGGGCTGTTCGCACGCGATCTTGCCGAATGCCTGATGCTCCAGCTGCAACGCCAGGGCCGGTTCGACCCGGTCATGCGGACCGTTCTCGCCCATCTCGATCTGCTTGCCCGGCGCGACTTCGCCGCGCTTAGGCGCCTCACCGGCGAGGACGATGCCGGTCTGATGGATATCTTCGCCGAGATCCGCGGCCTCGATCCCAAGCCCGGACACGCCTTCGATCATGAGGGTTTCGAGACCCTCATTCCCGACGTCATCGTCACCGAAGCGCCGGATGGCGGCTGGCGGGTCGAACTCAACCCGGACGCGTTGCCGCGTGTGCTCGTCGACAACGCCTATCTGCGCACCGTGCGCGGCGGCTGCCTCTCGGACGACGATCGCGCCTTCATCGGCGAATGCCAGCAATCGGCCAACTGGCTGGTGCGCTCGCTCGACCAGCGGGCCAAGACGATCGTCAAGGTCGCGAGCGAGATCGTGCGCCGCCAGGACGGGTTTTTGACCCATGGAATTAAGGGGCTGAAGCCGATGACGCTGATGGCGGTCGCCGAAGCGATTGGAATGCATGAATCGACCGTCAGTCGGGTCACCGCGTCAAAATTCATCGCGACGCCACGCGGCACGTTCGAGATGCGCTTCTTCTTCACCGTGGCAATCGCCTCGGCGCATGGTGGCGATGCCCATTCGGCCGAGACGGTCAAACATCGAATCAGGGCGCTGGTCGACGCCGAAAGTCCCGGCAAGGTCATGTCCGACGACGACATTGCCGCCATCCTTCACAAGGAAGGCGTCGATCTGGCGCGGCGAACCGTCGCGAAATACCGCGAGGCGCTCGGCATTCCGTCGTCGATCCAGCGTCGGCGCGAGATGAACGCGCGGCGGCTGGCCTCTTGACGAGGGACCACGGGGTAGCGCAGACCAGAGAGATGCTCGGGCTTTTGCGGAAAGGGGGATGGGCCATGATCCCCGCGTTGACAGTCTTGGCGTTCATCCCTAGAAGGCGCCACTTCGTGAATTCGGTCGGATCCGCGCGATCCGGCACCGTCGCCGCGTGAAAATTGCGGACCAAACGGCATCCAACGCCCGCCCGGCGCGTTTCACTTGACCGGCACCAGAGGCCGAAACGGTCATCTCACAGGAGCTTTCAAGCATGAGCCTTCGTGTATCGGGAAAGCACATGGACGTCGGCGAGGCGTTCCGGACGCGGATCGAGGAACGGCTGAGCGAAGCCGTCGACAAATATTTTGACGGCAATTTCTCCGGCACCGTCGTGATCTCGAAAAACGCCGCCCGCTACTCGTCCGATTGCACCTTGCACCTCGACACCGGCGTGGTTTTCCAGGCCGCCGGTGAGGCGCACGATCCAGAGTCCAGCTTTGCCGACGCCGCCGAGCGCATCGAGAAGCGTCTCAGGCGCTACAAGCGTCGGCTCAAGGATCACCGCCCACACGTCAACGGCCGCGACATGGCCTACTCCGTCATGGCGGCGATCCCGGATGAAGAGGAAGAAATTCCCGAGGACTTCTCGCCGGCGATCATCGCCGAAACCACGCTGAAGGTCGGAACTCACTCGGTCGCCGGCGCGGTGATGGAACTCGACCGGCAGGACGGTCCGGTCGTTGTCTTCCGCAATGCCAAATCCGGGGATCTCAACATCGTCTTCCGGCGGCCCGACGGCAATTACGGCTGGGTGGATCCATCGACCTACGCTGGCGACGCTTGAGCGCCGCGCAAGGTTCAAGGCCCAGGTTGACGCGCTCCGCAGCAAGAGGCACCTCAGCGATGGATTTCGAGACGCTCATCGAACCCGCGGCGATTCTGCCCGCCTTGCGGGCCACATCGAAGAAACAGGTACTTCAGGAACTCGCCGAGAAAGCAGCGTCGCTGACGGGGCTGCCCGAGCGCGAGGTGTTCGAGACCATCCTGCAGCGCGAAAAGCTCGGCTCGACTGGCGTCGGCAACGGCATCGCCATCCCGCATGGCAAGCTTCAGGCGCTCGATCACATCGTCGGTGTTTTCGCGCGGTTGACGCGTCCGGTGGATTTCGACGCGCTCGACGACCAGCCGGTCGACCTCGTCTTCCTGCTGCTCGCGCCGGAGGGGTCGGGTGCCGACCATCTCAAGGCGCTGTCCAAGGTCGCGCGGCTATTGCGCAACCGGGATACCGTCGCCAATATCCGCGACGCTCGCGATGCCGGTTCGCTCTACGCGCTGATGACCAGCGCCTCGGCACAGAACGCCGCCTGATTTTCTCCATCTCCCACGAAAAAGGCGACCACGCCGGTCCGGCATGGTCGCCTTGGTCTGTCGTCGTGGTCGGTCGCCGTCAGTGGAGGCTGACCGTCTCCAACTCGTTTTCGTTGGCGCTCGCCAGGATGCTGCCGCGGTCGTCGGACACCGCCAGCGGCGTGCCGTCGGCCGAGAACAAGGCCCAGAGATTGAGACCGGGGCGGATCGATTGCGCGGCGGGGAATCTCGCCCGCATCTCGTCCGACGTCATCTGGCGCAGATACGCGACATGGCCCTCGCCGATGGCGGCAAGATCGGTCTCGCTGACAGTCGAAATCTGGTGTTCGGTCATGGCACCGTCTCCTTTAAAGGCTACGCGATACTCGGTCAGTCGGCGACCGCGATCTCGATCTTCTTAACGATTCGCTCAGGCTCCGGCTTTGCCAGATCGATGAACAAAAGCCCGTTCTTCAACCGCGCTCCGATGATCCGCATACCGTCCGCGAGCAGGAAGCACTTCTGGAACTGCCGCGCGGCGATGCCGCGATGCAGATATTCGCGCTCGGTCTCGTCGCTCTGGCGACCGCGGATCAAAAGCTGGTTCTCTTCGGTCGTGACCTCCAACTCCTCCGGCCTGAAACCGGCGACCGCAAGGGTAATGCGGATCAGGTCGTCGCATATCTTACCGTCCTTGCCAGGCCGGATACGTTCGATATTATAGGGCGGGTAGCCGTCGCCAGCCTTAACAATCCGCTCAAGGGTCTTTTCGACACTGTCGAAGCCAAGCAGAAGCGGGCTGGAAAACGGCGTCATACGGCTCATCGGTCTGCCAAGTCCTTCAAGAAGCGACTTTCTGGGAGATGGCCCTTTAGCGGCACCTTCTCCGGCTTTCACTTCTCCATATGGCGTCGCCTGTCCGGCCATTCAATCCATCGCGCTGGTGCCGTGGATGTCACGATACTGGCACCGTTTCCTTGCCAAACGGAAAACGGCGACCCGAGCCGGGCCGCCGTTGGCTTGTCCAGTCGAACCTGCCCGTCGGGTCAGGAGGCGGTGGTCGCGCCCGGCTTGAAGGCTAGCGCCACGCCGTTCAGGCAATGCCGCTTGCCAGTCGGCGCCGGACCATCGTCGAAGATATGGCCGAAATGCCCGCCGCAGGTGGCGCAGTGGACTTCGGTTCGCGGATAGATCAGCGCGTAGTCCGTCCTGGTGCCGATCGCCGACGCCGACAGCGGCGCCCAAAAGCTCGGCCAACCGGTCTTGGAATCATACTTGTTCGCCGAGGAATATGCCGGCGTATCGCATCCGGCGCAGGCATAGACGCCCGCCTGCTTGTTGTCGTTGAGCGGGCTGGTGAAGGGGCGCTCGGTCGATTCCTCACGTAGAACGGCAAACTGTTCCGGCGTCAGCTTGGCGCGCCACTCGTCCGGGGTCAGCGACACCGGAAACGCCGCTTCGCGGCTTTTCGCGCGCGAGCCGAAAAACAGACCGCCGCCGATGGCCGTCGCGGCCATCGCCGCCGTGCTCAGCAGAAAATTGCGTCTCATCATGATGGTCTCCCTGGTTCGACGAGGCGGCATTCGCCGTCACCTCCCCGGCCGCACGGGTAGTTGCCACGTCGCGACGCGGCAGCTGATCGTCGCGACAATAGGGGCACTGAGGCCCCCGCGCCATTCACGAAGGGCGCCGGGGCGATCACATCGGCAGGAGCGACATCAGCCCGCCGTGATCGGGACCGAGCCTTATTTCGGCATCAGCACGCTATCGATCACATGCACGACGCCGTTTGCCTGCATGACGTCGGCCTGGGTGACCGTCGCGGCATTGCCGGATTCGTCGATGACGACCAGCTTGTCGCCGTCCATCTGCAGCGTCAGCGTGCCGCCCGAAACGGTGGTGACGTTATGCTTGCCGCCATCGTCCTTGATCATCTGCATGGCCGCCTGGGACGTCGCCGCCGCCGGGACCACATGATAGGTCAGGATCTTGGTGAGCTGATCCTTGTTTTCCGGCTTCAGCAGCGTCTCGACCGTGCCGTCGGGAAGCTTCTCGAAGGCTTCGTTGGTCGGCGCGAAGACCGTGAATGGTCCCTCGCCGGCGAGCGTCTCGACGAGACCGGCGGCCTTTACCGCCGCGACCAGCGTCGTGAGATTGTCGGCGGCCGAGGCATTTTCCGGGATGGTATTGGCCGGGTCCATCGGCGCGCCGCCGACCATCGGCATGTCCTGGGCGAAGCTGGCCGAGGTGACGCCCACGGTGCCGACGGCGATGAGCGAGGCGATGGCGGTGGTGCGGATCAGAGTCTTGATCATGTTGGAAGTCTCCCTGTTTCGTTGGTGAAACGTTCCGTCCCGACTTGGGAGGATGCGGGAGATACGAAGCCGGCCGCAACCGGCTTCACTTTTCGCGATCACGTAATCGTCAGGAGGGAAGGAGGCTGAGCATCCGACACGGGCCCGCGCTTGGTGAAGCTCGCCGCACACGCCCGCGCGCCCCGGCGGACATATCAGCCGGTATCCTATCGGGCTTTTTCTGGCCCAATCCTATTCGGGGACAGCCACGCCCGTGCCACCCAGTTCGGCTGGGAAGTCCTTCAACTTGGGCAAGCCGTCCTTCATTGGCAGGACCGTCTCGGAATAGTTCACGTGGACGCCGGGGACAAAAGCGACGCTCGGGATCGTCGCGGCATAGACATCGGTCAAGCCAAAGGTCGGATGGTCGGTCATGATATGGCCGCCGCATTTCGTGCAGAATTGACGGTCGCTTTTCTCCGTCTTCTGAAACCGGCCGATAAACTCTGCCCCCTTCGTGACGCTCACATTTTCCGGCTTCCACAAGGTGAATGCGTTAACCGGTCCAGCAGACCATGACCGGCAGGACCCGCAATGGCAGTAACCCATGGCCTCCGGCTCGCCTTTCACTTCTATTTCCACGGCGCCACAGAAACATATCCCTTTGTGTCGTTCGGGCATATCGATCCCCTTTGTGGTATGGACGCCGCGCTCGTTCTAGAAGGTCGCCAGCTTACTCCTTTCCCGCAACTTGAAAAGGCGGCGGACGTTTGCGCGCCGTACCATTCAACCGGATGACCGGCACCCGACCTCAATCATCCACGCTCCCGCGCATCCGCTTGGTCTGGGAACGGCCCTTCTTGGCTTTCAGCCGGCGCTCGATCGAGCCTTTGGTCGGCCTGGTCTTGCGGCGCGGCGGCGGCGGCGGCTTCAGCGCCTCACGGACGAGCTCGGCCAGCCGCTCCCTGGCGTCCTCGCGGTTGCGCTCCTGACTGCGAAAGCGCGAGGCCTCGATGAGGACATTCCCATCCTTGGTCGCCCGCTGACCGGCCAGCCGCAGCAGCCGGCGATGCGCATCGGGATGCAGCGCAGTGGACTGACTCCCGAGGAACCGGAGCTGCACCGCCGTCGAGACCTTGTTGACGTTCTGGCCGCCCGGGCCGCCGGCGCGGATGAATTGCTCCTCGAGATCGGCGTCGGGAATCGTCACCCGATCGTTGATCTTGAGATCGTTCTCCCCCGCCATTTGCCTCGCCCTTCGCTTGCCGCCCGGCTTCCCTTGCGATCCCGGTTCGGCCTGATCGCACTATAGAGGGTCTTCGGTGATCGCAACGCGCCCGCCTCACGCCGCGCCTATCGGCAAACGAAAAGGCCCGCAGCCGGGGCCGCGAGCCTTTGCTCGAACGAACGGTCTTTGCGTGGCGGGGCTATTCGGCCGCCATCGCCTGGGCCGGCGCGGCCTCGAGCACGTCGGCATCGACGTGGCTCTCGAATTTCGCGAAGTTGTTGCGGAACATTTCGACCAGCTTTCTCGCCTGGGCGTCGTAGGCCGCCGTATCGGCCCAGGTCGAGCGCGGGTCCAGGATGGCGCTGTCGACGCCCTCCACCGCGACCGGCACCTGGAAGCCGAAATTCGGATCGGTGCGGAACTCGGCGTCCTTCAGCGAGCCGTCGAGCGCGGCGGCGAGAAGCTTGCGAGTCGCCTTGATCGGCATGCGATGGCCGGTGCCGTAGGCGCCGCCGGTCCAGCCGGTGTTGACCAGCCAGCAATCGACGTCGTGGCGACCGATCAGATCGCGCAGGAGATTGCCGTATTCCGAGGGGTGACGCGGCATGAACGGTGCGCCGAAGCAGGTCGAGAAGGTCGCCTCGGGCTCGGTCACGCCCTTTTCCGTTCCGGCGACCTTCGCGGTGTAGCCGGACAGGAAGTGGTACATGGCCTCGGCCGGGGTCAGCCGGGCGATCGGCGGCATCACGCCGAACGCGTCGGCGGTCAGCATGATGATGTTCTTCGGATGGCCGTCGCGGCCGGTCTCGCTCGCATTGGGAATGAAGTGCAGCGGATAGGCGGCGCGGGCGTTCTCGGTGAGCGAACCGTCGTCGAAGTCGGGCACCCGGTCGGCATCGAGCACGACGTTCTCCAGCACCGTGCCGAAGCGGCGGGTGGTCGCGAAGATTTCGGGTTCGGCCTCGGCCGACAGGCGGATCGTCTTGGCGTAGCAGCCACCCTCGAAATTGAAGATGCCATCCTCGCCCCACCCGTGCTCGTCGTCGCCGAGCAGGGTGCGGTGCGGGTCGGCCGACAGGGTCGTCTTGCCGGTGCCGGACAGGCCGAAGAAGACCGCCGCGTCGCCGTCCGGACCGACATTGGCCGAACAATGCATCGGCATGACGCCGCGCTCCGGCAGGAGGAAATTGAGTGCCGAGAACACCGACTTCTTCATCTCGCCGGCATAGGAACTGCCGCCGACCAGGACGATCTTGCGCGTCATGTCGACGGCGATCACCGTCTCGGAGCGGCAGCCGTGACGCTCCGGATCGGCCTTGAACGACGGCAGGTCGATGATCGTCATCTCCGGCACGAAGTCCTTCAGTTGATCCTCGGTCGGGCGGATCAAAAGCGTGCGGATGAACAAGGAGTGCCAGGCGTATTCGGTGACGACGCGCACGCGGATCGCATTGGCCGGATCGGCGCCGCCGATCAGATCCTGCACGAACAGATCACGGCCTTTCGCGGCGGCCTTGAAATCGTCGTAGAGCCGCTCGAAAACCTCGGGCTCCATCGCCGCGTTGTTGTCCCACCAGACCACGGGATCGGTGGTGTCGTCGCGGACGAGGAATTTATCCTTCGGCGATCGACCCGTGTGCTTGCCGGTGACGGCGGCAAAAGCACCGTGCGCCGTCAACTGTCCCTCGCCCCGCCTGACGGCGGTCTCCACCAGTTCCGCTTCCTTGAGGTTCCACCGTACCGAGGACAGATCCGACAATCCCGTCGTCTCGATCCCGCTATTGGCGTTGCGCGTGCCGATCTCGTCCACCCGTCATCTCCCATGCCGTGCGGCCGCTCCTCAGCAAGCGGTCTCGCAATAGACCTGCTTGATACTGCCCGAGGGCCTGCCGATCAACCCGATTCATCCGGGAATGCTTAATCGAAACAGGATGTTAATCGATTTAGACTGGCGATGGATCATTCTAATCGGTTCGATCCGCTCTACAAATCGTTTGATATGTCGGCGATTTTTTTCGCACGATGCTCCGCAACGCGGGCGCGGCCTTTCGACTTTAGCGCCCGCGGCTTTGTAATTTTGTCATTCCGCCACATTTACCGCAGATGGGCGATACTATCGCGCCAACAGCGGGGAGGTCCGGATCGACCGGCCTTCTCCCAGAAGGGACAGGCCTGCCGCCGGACAAAAGACCGTCGGCAACCGGCGAGACAGCTGGGCGCTTCAAACGACAGCGATGTCGCGTGGAGGGTGGAAAATGGAGAGTACCGCAATGCCTACGATCGCCCTGGTCGACGACGACAGGAATATTCTCGCGTCGGTTTCCATCGCCCTTGAGAATGAGGGCTACCGGGTCGAGACCTACACCGACGGGGCGTCCGCCCTCGAAGGTCTGCAGTCGCGCCCACCCAATCTTGCGATCTTCGATATCAAGATGCCGCGCATGGACGGCATGGAACTGCTCAGGCGCCTGCGGCAGAAGTCCGATCTGCCAGTGATCTTCCTGACGTCGAAGGACGAGGAGATCGATGAGCTCTTCGGCTTGAAAATGGGCGCCGACGACTACATCCGCAAACCGTTTTCGCAGCGGCTTCTGGTCGAGCGGGTGCGGGCGCTGCTGCGGCGTGGGGCGGCGCGTGAGGGCGTCGCCAAGACCGGCGTGCCGACGCCTGAATCCTCGCTCGAGCGCGGCCAGCTGGTCATGGACCAGGAACGGCACACCTGCACCTGGATGGGCCAGCCGGTCACCCTGACGGTGACCGAGTTCCTGATCCTCCACTCGCTCGCCCAGCGGCCGGGCGTGGTGAAGAGCCGCGATGCCCTGATGGACGCGGCCTATGACGAGCAGGTCTATGTGGACGATCGCACGATCGACAGTCACATCAAGCGGCTTCGCAAGAAGTTCAAGGTGATCGACGACGATTTCGACATGATCGAGACCCTCTACGGCGTCGGCTATCGTTTCCGCGAAGCTTGAGGCGCGCATGGTCTCGATAGCCGAGCCCAACGAGGACGACGGCGGCGGTGTCGGGCCGAAGGGGCAGCGCCGCGAGGCGATCCTGCGCAAACGGCTGCGGCGGCTGCCGCTGATCCGACGCGTCCTCTATCAGGCGCGGCGACTGCTCGGCCATACGATCTTTTCCTCGCTGACGCGGCGCATCGTCTTCCTCAACCTCGTGGCGCTGATCGTCCTCGTCTCGGGCATCCTCTATCTCAACCAGTTCCGGGCCGGGCTCATCGACGCGCGCGTCGAAAGCCTTCTGACCCAAGGCGAAATCATCGCCAGCGCCATCGCGTCATCGGCGACGGTCGAGACCAACTCGATCACCCTCGATCCGGAGCGCCTCCTGGAACTGCAGGCCGGCGACACGCTGGCCCCAAGCGCCGACATCACCGACAGCCTGGAGTTTCCGATCAATCCGGAGCGCGTCGCGCCATTGCTGCGCCGGCTGATCTCGCCGACCCGCACGCGGGCGCGGCTCTATGACCGCGACGCCAATCTGATCCTCGATTCGCGGCATCTTTATTCGCGCGGCCAGATCCTGCGCTACAATCTGCCGCCCGTGGCCGAGGAGGAGCCGGCCTTCGTCGACGCGGCGGTCAACTGGTTCCGTCATCTGTTCCAGCGCAGCGACCTGCCGATCTATCGCGAGACGCCGGGCGGATCGGGCGCCGCCTATCCGGAGGTGATGAACGCGCTGACCGGCGGCCCGGCCACGGTCGTACGGGCCACCGAGAGCGCCGAACTCATCGTCTCGGTGGCGGTGCCGATCCAGCGCTTCCGTGCCGTGCTCGGGGTGCTGCTCCTGTCGACCCAGGGCGGCGACATCGACAAGATCGTCCAGGCGGAGCGCATGGCGATCGTCCGGGTTTTCGCCGTCGCCGCGATCGTGACCATCGTCCTGTCGATCCTGCTCGCCTCGACTATCGCGACGCCGCTGCGGCGCCTCTCGGCGGCGGCGATCCGGGTTCGGCGCGGCGTCGACGAGCGGGCGGCGATCCCCGATTTCGGCGATCGCGCCGACGAGGTCGGCAATCTCGCGACCGCTCTTCGCGACATGACCAATGCGCTCTATGCGCGTATGGACGCGATCGAATCCTTCGCCGCCGACGTGTCCCACGAACTGAAAAATCCGCTGACCTCGCTGCGCAGCGCGGTGGAGACGCTGCCGCTGGCCCGCACCGAAACCTCCAAGAAGCGCCTGCTCGAGATCATCCAGCACGACGTCCGGCGGCTCGACCGGCTGATCACCGACATCGCCGACGCCTCGCGCCTTGACGCCGAACTTGCCCGACAGATCGCCCAGAAGGTCGATCTGGCCGCGCTTTTACGCTCTGTAGTCGATGGCGCCCGCGGCAATTCGCGGGCGCGCCGTGATGTGAAGATCACCTTCGAGAAGCAACGATTGCCCGCTTCGATGAAGCGTGGCTATGTCGTTACCGGGCATGATCTGCGGCTCGGCCAAGTGTTCACCAACCTGATCGAGAACGCCCGATCCTTCGTCCCGGAGACCAACGGCCGGATCGATGTCCTCTTGCGTAGGCGCGGCCAGCGCGTCGTCGTCACGATCGAGGACAACGGACCGGGCATCCAGGCCGAGATCATCGACCGCATTTTCGAGCGCTTCTACACCGACCGTCCGGCCGAGGAAGATTTCGGACAGAACTCCGGCCTCGGCCTGTCGATCAGCCGGCAGATCGTCGAGGCCCATGGCGGCACGCTGCGGGCGGAAAACATCGAGGACGGGGACGCGCCGAATGGTGTCGCCGGCGCCCGCTTCACCGTCTCGTTGCCGGCCGAATGAGCCAGTCCGCCAATCTGCACGGCTGCGCGATCGCGATCGGCGGTCTGGGTGTCCTGGTTCGCGGCCCGGCGCGCAGCGGCAAGTCGGCGCTCTGCCTGTCCGCCTTGCGGCGCGGCGCTTCGCTCGGCCTTCCCGCCCGCCTCGTGGCCGATGACCGGGTCGTCGTAACGCGAAGCGACGCCGGCATTGTCCTGAGCGCTCCGGCCAATCTGCGCGGGCTGATCGAGGTTTCGGGAATCGGCATCCTGCGCGAGGAAACTGTGGCTTCCGCCGACCTCGGCCTCGTCGTCGATTTGTGCGATCCGACGGCGATCGAGCGCCTGCCGGAGAACGGCACGATCACGATTCTCGATGTCAGCGTGCGCCATGCCCGCCTGCCCGCGCGCGCTGCTGCCTTCGGCGCCGACATCCTCGTCTCCCTTGTCATGTCGCCCTTGGTCGACGGTCGATGACGTTCATCGATCGATTCCTGCGGGTATGCGCTATCATTTGACTTGCGCATCGACGGCAGGATGACAAGATGCGCCCGCTACTGACCGGAGGCTGATGCGCCTGCCGTCGCCAGGCCATGGCGACCGGTGAGACCGGTCGCCGATTTTAGGGAGTTCATCAAATGTCGGGCCAGGCAATCCAAGCGTTGCGCGCATGATCGGGTTGGTACTCGTGACTCACGGCCGGCTCGCCGACGAATTTCGGCACGCGGTGGAACATGTGGTCGGTCCGCAGGACGCCTTCGAGACGATCTCGATCGGCCCCGAGGACGACATGGAGCAGCGCCGCGTCGACATCGTCGAGGCCGTCGCCCGCGCCGAACGGGGTGACGGGGTGATCATCCTCACCGACATGTTCGGCGGAACGCCTTCTAATCTCGCCATTTCGGTGATGGATGGCACCCATGTCGACGTGCTCGCGGGGGTGAACCTGCCGATGCTGATCAAACTGGCGAGCGTGCGGGAGGAAAAGCCGCTTGCCGAGGCGCTCGTCGCCGCACAGGAAGCCGGCCGCAAATACATCAATGTCGCCAGCCGCGTCCTCAGCGGAAAATGATGACGCGACGCCTCGACAATTCTGACCCTCATGAAAAACCAAAGACGGTGACCGGGGCGGAAGTCCCGTCTGTCGCGGTCGCGCCGCCCCGCGGCAAGGGCGCCGACGGGCCGCCGCCGCCGCGCAGCCTGACAATCGTCAACCGGCGTGGTCTGCACGCCCGCGCCTCCGCCCGCTTCGTCCAGACCGCCGAGGCCTTCGACGCCGAATTGACGATCTCGCGCGATGGCCTGACCGTGGGCGGTCAGTCGATCATGGGCCTGATGATGCTGGCGGCCAGCCAGGGAACGGTCATCGAGGTAGCGGCGCGGGGAGCGGACGCCGAAGCCGCGCTCGATGCGATCGAAGCGCTTGTCGCTGATCGCTTCGGCGAGTCCGCCTGAACGGCGGACCGCATCGCTTAATCAGCCGAGCCGGGACGGTCGGCTGCATTGCCGTCGTCCGCGTCGGGCGCTCCTTCAGCCGTCCCGTCCGGAGAAACGGAAGGCGATCCCGGCGACGCGGAATCCGACGCCTTCACATCGGGCTGCTCCGCGTCGGCATCGGGGGCACCATCAGCGGACGAATCGGAGATGATCAACCCCCACAGATCGTCGGTCGCCTTGCGCGCCCGCTCCATCGGCAACACGATCCGGCCCTCGCTCACCGCCGCCGTCAAATTGTCGCGCAGGCCGGCGGCGATCCGGTCGCCCCCGGCGGCGGCGATCGACGCCCAGCCATAGGCACGCATCAGGTTACGCGGCATCGTCGCGCCTTCGTAATAAGCAAACGCCAGGCGACGGATCGTCGACCAATCATGCGCCTCGAACGCGCCGACCTCGATCTGGCGCTGCGATTCGCCGATCTTGGTCCGCCGCCAGCGCTGCAAGGCCTCGTCCTCGGCTACGGCCAGCTCGTCCGGGCTCAGCCGGCGGCGGAGCGCGTCGAGACTGGCGTTTTGGACGGACAGCCGGTCCGCCTTGGCCAGGAGCATCGCGACATAAGCGCCGCGCAATTGCTCCTGGGCGATCGCGACGCCGGGATCGAGCGCCAGTGCACGGGCAAGAAGGCCGATCGCGGCCCGGTTGTCCGAACCGGCCGCGGGCAGAAGGAGCGTCACGCCACGCGCGATATCCTGCGGAACGCCCCGGCCTTCGATCAACGCCTCGGCCGCCGGCAGGACCGCTTCGATCGGTCCGTCGGGGGCGAGCGTGATCGTCGTCGGATCGACGAGCGCGATGAGCTGCGACGTTCCTGCCACAACCGTCGGGTTGAGAGCCAGAATATCCTCAGCGCCCATTGCCCCTTGCGTCAGGCGGGCGAGGTCGAGGGGCGATGCCGGATCAAGCGACACCTCGAGCCGATCCGGCTGGGTCAAAAACGACTGGATCGTCGCCGACCAGCTGCGGGCCATCTCCTGAAGGCGCGGGCTCTGCCCCCCGGGCAGGTCGGAAAATAGCGCCGTCACACCAATTCCGGCCATCATCGAGGCCGTGCCGCGGGCCTGCTCGGCGGTCATGCCCTGCTGCCCGCCGAAGACCTCGTACAGCACCGAAGCGAGACCTGCATCGGCGAAGGCGATCCGGGCCGATCGCAGCTGGCCCGCGAGTTTCGGGCTTCCGCCCGCCTCGGCGTCGTCGAAACCCTCGAGCGGTGCGAGAATATGGAAGCCTTCGAGGTCGGCGGTGATCTCCAACGTGCCGGCACCGTCGATCCGCAGCGACGCGCTCAGATCGTAATCCGCCGCCGCCGCGTCCACGCGGCCGGTCAACGCGACATCCCCCGTCACGATCTCCCGGTCCAGCTTGCGCAAGACGGCGCGTGTCGTGGGATCGAGCGGCAGGACCCGCGTGTCGACGGCAACGTTCTCATACACGGCCTCGTCGCCGGACACGCGGAGTTGGCCAATGCTCGCCTGGAACGCATCGCGGCGAATCTCAAGGTCGGTCACCACCAGCGACCGCGTCACCGGATCGTAGCGGCGCGTCCCATAGGTGATCTCGGCGACACTGCGGCCCGCATAGACGACGAGGTCGAACACATAGGGGGAATAGGGAAGCGCGAAGGCGATGAACCCGTCGGGCCATTTGGTGTCCGCCGTTGCCACCGGCCGCTGCGCCGGAACGATCTGGGCAGCGACGGTCTGGGCCGCGGCGGTCTGGACGCTCGTCACCCCCATAGCGGCCATGGCCGCAGCCAGCACCGCAATCTTCACGCCCATGCGGCCGTCCTCCCCGACGATATCCCAGCGGGCCAAGCTACCGCGAAACGCCGTGCCGTCAAAATGCCGCACCCCATCAAGACATAAGCAAATGTTTATATCCTCTTGCCGCGACGGTCTCCGCCTGCTATGGCGTCGCCGAGAACGCTGGAGCCAGGCTCCGGCACGATATTCTTTTCCAGCACGAATGGACGCCGCATGGCCAACGACTACGTCGTCAAGGATCTCTCGCTCGCGGACTGGGGCCGCAAGGAGATGGACATTGCCGAAACCGAAATGCCAGGCCTGATGGCCTGCCGCGAGGAATTCGGCGCCGACAAGCCGCTCAAGGGCGCGCGGATCACCGGGTCCCTGCACATGACGATCCAGACCGCGGTGCTCATCGAAACGCTTCAGGCGCTCGGAGCCGAGGTGCGCTGGGCGTCCTGCAACATCTTCTCCACCCAGGACCAGGCCGCGGCGGCGATCGCCGCCACCGGCACGCCGGTCTATGCGATCAAGGGCGAAAGCCTCACGGACTACTGGACCTATACCGACAAGATCTTCCAGTGGCCGGACGGCCAGCCCACCAACATGATCCTCGACGACGGCGGCGACGCCACGATGTACATCCTGACCGGCGCGCGCGCCGAGGCCGGCGAGGACGTCCTGTCCAATCCCGGCAACGAGGAAGAGGAGATCCTCTTCGCGCAGATCAAGAAGCGCATGGCCGAGACGCCGGGCTTCTTCGCCCGCCAGCGCGATGCCATCAAGGGCGTCACCGAGGAGACCACCACCGGCGTCAACCGGCTCTACCAGTTGCAGAAGAAGGGGCTGCTGCCGTTTCCGGCGATCAACGTCAACGACAGCGTCACCAAGTCGAAATTCGACAACAAATATGGCTGCAAGGAATCGCTGGTCGACGGCATCCGCCGCGCGACCGACGTGATGATGGCCGGCAAGGTCGCCCTGGTCTGCGGCTATGGCGATGTCGGCAAGGGCTCGGCCGCTTCGCTCCTCGGCGCCGGTGCCCGGGTCAAGGTGACCGAGGTCGATCCGATCTGCGCCCTGCAGGCGGCGATGGACGGCTTCGAGGTCGTGACGCTGCAAGACGCGGCGCCGACGGCCGACATCATCATCACCACGACCGGCAACAAGGATGTCGTGCGCATCGACGACATGCGCGCCATGAAGGACATGGCGATCGTCGGCAATATCGGCCATTTCGACAATGAGATTCAGATCGACGCGCTGCGCAATCTCAAATGGACGAACATCAAGCCACAGGTCGACATGATCACCTTCCCGGACGGCAAGCGGATCCTGCTTCTGTCCGAGGGCCGACTGCTCAATCTCGGCAATGCCACCGGCCATCCGAGCTTCGTCATGTCGGCGTCCTTCACCAACCAGACGCTGGCGCAGATCGAACTCTTCACCAAGAGCGAACAGTACAAGAACGAAGTCTATGTGCTGCCGAAGCATTTGGACGAGAAAGTTGCACGGCTGCATCTCGACAAGCTCGGCGCAAGGTTGAGCGTCCTCTCTGAGGAGCAGGCCGCCTACATCGGCGTGACGCCTCAGGGTCCCTACAAACCCGAGCATTACCGTTACTGACACCGTCGCGTCGTCAGCACATTCAGAAGAGCCGTCGGGATGCAAGCTATCCCGGCGGCTTTTTCTTTTTGGCGGACCCGCTTTCTTCTGGATTGCGTAAGATCTTACAGGAGTTACCATGACCGAATCGCGGCGGTCCGGGGGCGGCTGGCCGGCGTGATCGCGTTTCCTTGAGTCATGTCTCGAAAAAGCGGCGGCAACATACGGGGGCAGACAAGATGATCGAGGGTTTCGGATCCGGGCGCGCGGGCGCTTTCCGGACAAGGAGCGATTCCGATCCCATCGGGCTGGTAGCGAATGACAGAGGGCCGAGCGACGGGGCCATCGCCGCGGCGGCCAGCCTGGCTCTGGGGATCATCCTGACGCCGGTAGTCGCCCGCGCCCAACTGTACACGATCGCCGGCGGCGTCGACGCTATGCTGAGCCCGGTCGATGTGTTGTATCTCGCGCTTCTCGCCATGCTGCTGGGTGCCGCCATGCTGAGCGCGGTCTTCCTGATCCGCCAGCGCGCGGCGATCGCCGCCGAGAACGAAACCTTGCGCGCGAGCCTGGCCGAGAGCCGCGCCGAGGCCGACGCGCGAGCCGCGCTTCTGGCGGCAGGCGCGGAACGGCTCGTCGTCTACGCCGGAGCGGGCGAAGCGGAAGTCTTCGGCATCCTGCCCGGAACCTGCGGAGCGCCAGCGGAGGAAAAGCGCTTTCTCGCCTTCACCGACTGGATGCCGCGGCAGGACGCTGAGAGCCTCGCCGGAGCGATCGGCAGGCTGCGTAGCGACGCCGAAACTTTCCGGCTCGAGATCGACCTGCAGCGCGGCCGCATGATCGAGGCGACGGGCAGCACATTGGGGGGCCTCGCGGTGGTGCGGTTCGTCCTTCTGGAAGGCGTGCGCGAACGGCTTCATGAGCTCGATGTCGCCCACCGCCGCTCGCTCGCGACGATCGAGACGATGCAGAACCTCTTCGATGCCGCGCCGCTGCCGATCTGGCTGCGCGATCAGGACGCCCGTCTGACCTGGATCAACGAGGCCTATGCGCGTGCTGTCGATGCGAGGACGGTTGCCGACAGCCTCGACCGGCAGATCGAATTTCTCAGCGAGCAGGATCGCCGGACGATCGGCGCGCGCCTCAGTGAGGATCGGATCTTCTCCGGCAAGCTGTCGACGGTGGTCGAGGCCGACCGCCGGAACTTCGCCGTCGTCGAGGCGTCGGGTCCGCTCGGCTCGGCCGGAATCGCGATCGACGTGTCGGAAACCGAACAGGTTCGCATGGAGCTGCGCCAGACCATCGACAGCCAGTCCGAGACGCTGGATCAATTGACCACGGCGGTCGCGCGGTTCGACGAAAAAACCCGCCTGACCTACTACAACGCGGCGCTGCAACGGCTGTTCGACCTCACCAACGCCTATCTGGAGTCCGAGCCCGACCATCTTTCGCTGCTCGACAATCTCAGGACACGCGGCATTCTGCCGACGGAAAAGCTGTTCCGCAGCGAAATCCAGGACCAGGATCTCGCCGCCTATCGGGCGACCGAGCCGACGGAGACGCTGTGGCATCTGTCGGACGGGCGTACCCTCAGGGTCATCGCGACACCGCAGCCGCGCGGCGGCGCCACCTGGGTGTTCGAGGACATCACCGAAAAGCTGGAACTGGAAAGCCAGGTCAAGTCGACCGTCCAGCTGCAGCGCGAGACCATCGACTATCTGAGCGAGGCGGTCGCCGTGTTCGGCAGCGACGGACGGCTGCGGCTGTCGAATCCGGCCTTCGCCGAGATGTTCGGCTTCGATCCAGACTATCTCCTGTCGCGGCCCCGCATCCACACCCTGCCGGACCTTGCGACCGTGACGATCCCGGCGGACGGCGACAGCGCGCAAGGCGCGGGATGGCCCTTGTTCAGCCAGGCGGTCACCGCCCTCGACGAGGCCGGGCGCGATACGGAGACCGGCGAACTGACGCTCTCCTCGGGCCACACCATCGCCTATGGCATCGTGCCGCTGCCGAACGGCCAGACCATGCTGACCTTCTCCGACATTTCCGACGCCCGCGAGGCCGAGCGGATGCTGCGCGAAAAGAACGAGGCGCTGGAACAGGCGAACCAGATCAAGAACGATTTCGTCCAGCATGTGAACTACGAGCTGCGCTCGCCGCTGACCAACATCATCGGCTTCTCGGCGTTGCTGCGCTCGCGTGATACCGGTCCGCTCAACGAACGCCAGAACGAGTATCTTGGCTATATCTCGACCTCGACGTCGTCGCTCCTGACGATCGTCAACGACATTCTGGATCTGGCCACGGTCGACGCCGGCATCATGGAACTCGAATTGTCCGAGGTCGACATCGCCGCAACCGTCGAACATGCGGTCGACGGTGTACGCGAGCGCCTCGCGGATGCCGAGGTCACGCTCGATGTCGATCTCAGCCAGGCCGGCGGGACATTTTTCGCCGACGGCCATCGCCTGACCCAGATCCTGTTCAACCTTTTGTCCAACGCGGCGAATTTCGCGCCGTCGGGCTCCGCCGTCGCGCTGACGGCGCGGCGCGAGGCCGGCACGATCTCCTTCGGCGTGACCGACCACGGCCCCGGCATCGCCCCCGACCGCATCGACCGGATGTTCGAGCGCTTCGAGGCCAGCACGGCCGGGGCACGGCAATCGGGCGCCGGCCTCGGGCTGTCGATCGTCAAGAGCTTCGTCGAACTGCACCACGGCACGACGCACATCGATTCAGGCCCCGATCGCGGTACCACCGTCACCTGCACCTTCCCGCTCGATCCCACCTCGCCTGGTGAGATCGGTTCGGAGCAGGCGCGATTCGAGGACGCGGCCGAGTGACCGCCCTAAATGCCCCGCGGATGATCGACGACACGTTCCCCGAATCCCCGCCGCTCGCCGCGATTGCCTGCCTGACGCTGGCCGACGACGCGGCGACGCGGCGTCTCGGCACCGATCTGGCGCTGGCGCTCAGAGCCGGCGACGTCGTCGCTCTCGTCGGCGATCTGGGCGCCGGCAAATCCACCCTGGCGCGGGCGGCGATCCGCACGCTGGCCGACGATCCCGGCCTCGACGTGCCCTCGCCGACCTATACGCTGGTGCAGGCCTACGCGACGACGCCGCCGGTCGCCCATTTCGATCTCTATCGCCTCGCCGGCGACAATGAGCTCGACGAACTCGGCTTCGAGGACAGCGCCCGCGACGGCATCGCCCTCGTCGAATGGCCGCAGAACGCGCCGAGCGCCCTTGCCGCCGCCACGATCGTCGTCGAACTGGCCATGGCGCCGGGCGGCGGACGCATCGCCACGATCAGCGCGATCGAGACCGCCGGCACCCGCATCCGCCGCAGCCTCGCGATCCGCGAATTCCTCGCCGGAGCCGGCCTTGCCGAGGCGCCCCGCCGCCGCTTCACCGGCGATGCCTCGACGCGCCGCTACGAGACCGTCGAGGCCAATAGTGAAACGCTGGTCCTGATGGACGCGCAGCGCCAGCCGGACGGGCCGCCGGTCCAGAACGGCCTCTCCTACAGCCGCATCGCCCATCTCGCCGAAGACGTCCCCCCCTTCGTCGCGGTCGCGCAATGCCTGTCGGCTGCCGGTTTCGCCGCCCCGGCGATCCGCAAGGCCGATCTCGACAACGGCTTCTTGCTGATCGACCATCTGGGCTCGGACACGCTGCTCGACGATGCCGGCCGGCCGGTGCCCGAGCGCTACGAGGCGGCGATCGCCTGCCTCGCCGAGTTGCACGCCACGCCCTGGCCGCGCGAGATGCCGGTCGCGGATGGGTTCGTCCACCCCATGCCCGCCTATGATCGCGGCGCCCTCGAGATCGAGGTCGAGCTGATCGTCGACTGGTATCTGCCGCGCGCCAAGGGCCGCCCCGCCACGGACAACGAGCGGGCGTCCTTCGCCGATATCTGGAACGGCCTGTTCGACGCCCTCGCCACCGCCGAGACCAGCCTCACCTTGCGCGACTTCCACTCGCCCAACATCATCTGGCGCCCCGGCGAATCCGGCCGCCAGCGCATCGGGCTGATCGATTTCCAGGACGCCGTCATCGGCCCCTCCGCCTACGACGTCGCCTCGCTCAGCCAGGATGCGCGCGTCGATATCCCGGCGGAACTGGAAGCCCGGCTGGTCGCCCACTACGTCGCGCTGCGCCAGGCGGAGGGCGGCTTCGACGCGGACGGTTTTCAGCGCGCCTACGCCATCATGGCGGCGCAGCGGGCGTCGAAAATCCTCGGCATTTTCGTCCGCCTGCTGGAACGGGACGCCAAGCCGCAATATCTGCGTCACATACCGCGGATAAAGGCCTATCTTCGGCGCACGCTCGGCCATCCCGCTTTGGCCGCGCTCCGCGCCCTTTACCAGGACTGGGGCGTCCTCGACGACGACGCGCCCCAGCCCATCAGACCCTCGGATAATAGCCCATGATCGAAAAACCCGCCGCCGCCTTCAAGCCAACCACCGCGATGGTGCTTGCCGCCGGCCTCGGCAAACGGATGCGCCCGATCACCTCGACCATCCCGAAGCCGCTGGTGGAAATTCGTGGGAAGGCGCTGATCGATTACGGCCTCGACGCCCTGGCCCGCAACGGCGTCAAGAAGGTCGTCGTCAACGTCCATTACCTGCCGGACCTGATGCGCGCCCATTTGCGCAAGCGCAAGGACATGGAGATCGTCATCTCCGACGAGCGCGACGAACTGCTGGATTCGGGCGGCGGCCTGGTCAAGGCGTTGCCGGAGCTTGGCACCGAGCCGTTCTACGTGATCAATTCCGACACCTTCTGGATCGACGGCTACCGCGACAATCTCGACCTTCTGGCGAGCTTGTGGGACCCCGCCCGCATGGACGTGTCGCTGCTGATCGCCGACATGCGCCAGGCGACTGGCTATGACGGGCCCGGCGATTTCGTCATGGACGCCGAGGGGCGGCTCACCCGCGTCGAGGAGCGCGACATGTCGCCCTTCATCTATGCCGGCGCGGCGATCCTCAAGCCGGAGGTATTCGCCGGCATGAAGGAAGAGAAATTCTCGCTCAACCGCATTTTCGACAATGCCGTCGAAGCCGACCGCCTGTTCGGCGTCAGGCTCGGCGGCCTGTGGATCACCGTCGGCACCCCCGCCGCGATTCCACTCGCCGAAGCCGCGTTCGTCGCCAGCGCCGCCGCGTAGGGGGTGGGGAAGACGCCTTTGCGCCCATCATGGTCGTTGCGGACCTGGTTTCCTGATCCCGGAACCTGCCGTTCTTACGCGTCGGGGGCGACGATATCGGCTCCGTCAATCTCCTCCACGCCTGCGGGCAGAAGAAGCTGCTCCAGCCAGCCGATGGCATTGCCCCGCTCGGTGCAGTAAGCGAAGAACGCCCGCTGCTTGGCACGGGTAAAAGCGACGAAAAATGAATTGAGTTCTTCGCCGCGATTTGGCGACAGGCTCCACCATGTCTGGGCATCGAGCCCGAAAAAGATCATGGTGTGGAATTCAAGGCCCTTGCTCTTGTGGATCGTCATGAGCGGGACCTGATCCTTGCCTTCGAAGCGATCAAGAATGCCACTCCAATCTGCAGCGTTCTCGACACATTCTCGCAAAAGGACCTGGAAGCCGTTGCGCACGCGCTGAAAATCAGCGTCGCGCCGATATTCGGGGTAGGCCTGACGCAGACGCTCTACCCCGGTGAAATCCAGGGCCTGCGCGAACAATCGGTCGGCTACTGCCGGATCAGGCGGCTCGTCACGCATTGTCTGTCGAAGGTTCCTGGAGAACTCTCCGATCTCGCGCTGCAAACGCTCCTGGCCGGTCTCATCTTCTGGACTGGTGCCCGCCAAAGTTTGCAAGCGTTCCTGCGTAGCGTTCCAGGCGTCTGGGTCGCGCGCACTTGCGCCAAGCCGGAACAGAGGAAGAAGGACTTCCGTAAGAGGCTCGGCTAACAAGTCCTGGATGGCGATCTCGCCGACGTTCCTGGCAAGATTTCGCAGTGTCAGGCCGTTGTCGCGAAGAACGGGCGCAAGTTCGTCTTCAACGTTGTTCGCCCGCATGCGCACAAGGATGGCGACGTCGTGCGGGGCAATGCGGCCCTCATCGACTTCGCTTCTGATCCATCGCGCTATCTGAGCGGCTTCCTGCTCGCGGCTGTCGAACCGCCAGATGGCCGCCGTCTCGCCATCGACCGCCAACTCACCGCGTGCCTCGACTTCCTCAACGTCGGGATCGATCTGCCGTGCTATGACATGTTGGACGGCAACAAGAGCCTCGTGTGATCTCCAATTCCTGAGAAGCGCATGGCGAACGGCATTGAAGTCGGCGGTGAACTCGTCAAACGCGTCATCCATTGCGCCCGCCCAACCCATAATCTTCTGCTTGTCGTCTCCGACAGCCGTAAAGACAGAATTGCTATCTCTGAACGCGGCATTCACGAGACTGTATTGCGCATAGGTCGTGTCCTGGAACTCATCGAGAAAAACAAAGGGATAGGTTAGACGTAGAGCGCGCTTGATCCTTGGATTTGAGCGCAGCATGTACTCAACGAGGCGGTTAATCATCGCAAAGGAAACCAGCGCGCCGTCCGGCATGGCGTACTGGTCATCCCAGTAAGCCCGAAGCAGCTCTCGTGCGCGCGGATTCTCAACGGTTTCTTCAAGCGGCAGTGCCGTGCGGGCAGTCACCCTTTCAAAGCGGTCCGCGCCGACATCCGGGCGACCATGCCTGCGTAGGAATAAGTCTATGTCCTGTCTTGAGGGAAAGGCGATGCAGTAATCAGCTGGCGGTCGGTAGGCATCGGGGATCGCGAGGCGAAAATGATCCAGCATGTGCTTCGTGAACGCATCGAAAGTCATCGAGTGAAACCTGCGGGCCTGGTCCGCAGTGCAGCGTTGGCGAACCCGCGCTGCAAGGTTTCGTGCGGCATCGCGTTTAAAGCTGATCGCAAGGATGCGCTTTGGCTCCTGACAAAGACCGGTCTGCAGGAGGTAGGCGGCTTTCTGCGCCAGAAATTCTGTCTTGCCCGCTCCTGCGCCAGCGGTAACGCAAACGCTCTGTGCGGTCTCGCGAAGAGCATCCCAGGCTCGCGGCTCAAGGTCATCGACACCTTGCGGTCGCCAATCTTCCGGTGCGACTGGCATCAGTCTTCATCCGGCTCGGGAAACAGAATGTCTCTCACATGATCGATCAGGGCGCGCGGTTCCGGTGGTGCGCGGCGGGCGAGGTTTCGAGGAGTGATCCTGCTAAGAGTCCGTTTCGAAACTCACTGCGGCGGGTTCAAAGGCCCCTCGGATGGTCGCTCCGCAATGACATGATACCCGATTTCCGCGGGTTTGGGCGTCCCGGGTGAACCATGGAGGCTGGTCTTGGCAGGGTTTCGAAACGGCCTCTAAGAGTCCGTTTCGAAACTCACGGCGGCGGGTTCAAAGGCCCCTCGGATGGTCGCTCCGCAATGACATGATACCCGATTTCCGCGGGTTTGGGCGTCCCGGGTGAACCATGGAGGCTGGTCTTGGCAGGGTTTCGAAACGGCCTCTAAGTGCGGCGAGATGAGTTTCCGGCTTGCTACGGCTGAGGAAAAGATATGGATACCAGGCGAAGCTATCGTCCCATTTGTCACCGTCGTAGATATCGGGATTCCCATTGGTTTTGAGAACGACGTGCTTTTTCTCGACAATCGCCTCCGCGGTTGTCCTGGGACCTCGTCCGCCCGGATTTGGGTGCTGGTAGGCAGCAGGAAACGCCTCCAACATCGCGAAATCCAGGTCGATGGGGTCGGAAAAGAAGACGGCTTCATGCCTGAGGGCCTGAAGCCAGTCATTATCCTCCCAGTTGTCGAGAACATCCTCATCGGCCAGATCTTCGAGATCGTCGAGATTGATCGTGCCATCAACGACGTGGGGATTTGCGGTCAGGTCGCGGTCCACCTGTTCGAGAGCAGCGAACGCGGTTCGGATCATGTTGGCTCCGCCATGGGCGCGGCCAAGATCAAAATCCAGCAGCGTGGCGTGGGGAATGCCGAGATCGGTGAGCAGTCTCCAGAAGTGCGAGACATAGCGTCCGCCCAGGGGCACTACCGGCACAAATGACGGATCAAGCGGCACGCCTTTGGCTTCAGCAAGCCGGGGCACAACGATCCGCTCCGAGTCCCCCTCCGCCAGAATCACGAAGCGTGCAAAATAGAGCTCCGGGTAGGATCGGACTGCGAGGCGCACATAGGTGCTCGCTTCGGTATCGTCTCCAGGCAAAGTAAGCGGCCTGACGGAGGCGCGGCGTGTCTGCCGGTCAAGTCGGAAGTAGCGGACTTCGTCCGCCTCGATGCGGGAGAGGATGCTCGCGCTATGGCTTGAGATGAGTGCCTGCGCCGTGCCCATTTCGCCGATCTCTCGCGCCTGAGTCACGATCCGGGACAGGAAGAATGGGGAAAGGCTGTTTTCGGGCTCCTCAATCGCGAGAATTGTCAGATGTGTGCGCCGCAGCTTTCCCTGATCGAACGGGCTCTCCGCGGCAACGAGCGCAAGCGCAGCCTGTTCGGTCTCCAGTGTCGCCGCTGTCAGCGCGATATGGAAAAGCGAGCGCTGACCGTCGCTGAGATCGGCGAGGCTTCGGTTGCGACCGGCCTCGTCAGGATGGAATACGAATTCTGCGCGCCGCACAAGCTCTTCGATCCTGCTCTCGATCAGGTGAAGATTGGGGGTCGTATCCGTGTCGCCTTCGTAAACCTGCTGCCACCTGTGCGTCAGACGCTCAATGATGAAGTTTGCCGGGGCCTCCTCATCGAACTGATTCTGAATAAGCTCGGCCCCTCCCATCGCGCGAGCGCCAAGATCAACCGACCAGAGCGCCCGGAGCGTGTCAACGAATGTGAGACAGCCGGAGCGATAGATTAAGCTTGGAGTTGGAGCTTGTTGTTGGGCGGATTGATCCAGACGG
>NZ_JAZHLJ010000039.1:0-37550 GCF_036549495.1 Aurantimonas sp. C2-5-R2 | reverse complement strand
TCGCTCAACAAAAACAAATCACCCATCAAAGCCTCCTTCAATGGAGACCGTGAATCACAGATCAAGAGAAATTAATAGGTCCTGAGCCTAGTCGCGCCGCTTGCGTCACTCGGCGGGCACCCGCGCCCTGACAGGGTTCAAGGTCTCCGCCTCGCCGAGCTCGACGGCCTCGATCCGCTCACCGCGCCGGATCAGTTTCTCGGTCGAGACGAGGATCTGATCGACGTCACGACCGGCTTGACCGAAATGGGTCTTCAATGCGGCGACGCGGGCGTCGAGCCGGGTCAGATCCTCCGTCAGGTGCCGGACCTCTTGTTGGATACGGCCGGCCTCGGCGCGCATCCGCGCATCCTTGAGGATCGCCTGAACGACCTGGATCGACAACAGCAGCAGCGACGGCGACACGATGACGACCCGCGCCCGATAGGCTTTCTGGACGACGTCCTCGAACCGCTCATGCAGCTCGGCGAAGATCGTCTCCGACGGCACGAACAGGAACGCGGTATCCTGCGTCTCGCCGGGAATGAGGTACTTACCGGCGATCGCCTTGACGTGGACATCCATGTCGCGCCGCAGCCGGCTTGCGGCGAAGTCGCGGGCATCGTCGCTCTCGGCGTCGCGCAGCGCGCTGTAGGCCTCGAGCGGAAACTTCGCGTCGATAGCAAGCGAGGGCGCGCCGTTCGGCATGTTGATCAGGCAGTCGGGGCGCTTGCCGTTGGAAAGCGTTGCCTGGAAGGAATAGGCAGCGCTCGGCAGTGCGTCGGCCACGATCGCCTGCATCCGACCCTCCCCGAAGGCGCCGCGCGTCTGCTTGTTGGCAAGGATGTCCTGCAACCGGACCACCTCGCCGGCCAAATTCCGGATTTCGCCCTGGGCGCGATCGATCACCGCGAGGCGTTCGGACAGGGCGGACAGCGAGGCGTTGGTCGTTGTGGTGGTCTGGATGATCGACTGCCCGACGCGCGAGGTTAGTCCGTCGAAACGCTCGGCGAGGGTGCGGGTGAGGTCCGCTTGCCGGGCGCCGAAGATCTCGGCCATTGTCTGCATCCGGCCGGTGATTTCGGACTGGGATTTCAGCACCGCGTCCAGTCGATCGGACGATTCCGCCTCGCGGCTTTCCACCAGCTCCAGTGCCTCCCGCGCCGCGCGGCGGGCGCGCAGCCACAGGATGAGGAGGAGCAACAGCAGGCCCGCCAGAACCAGGGCAAAGACCGGGACTGCATGGCTGCCGATCGTGATGATGGGCGTCGTGAGAAGGGCGGCAAGAGCGTCGCTGTCCATGGTCCGACCCTAGATTCGATTCGTTAACGAATTGGACCAAAGCACGAACATTGCTGCGCTGGAAGTATCAACGGCGCATGGAAGCCCGTCCGCATGTCGGCACCGCACCGATTGACCGCGATTGTGTCAGCGATTACCTCAGCGGCCATGACGATCAAGCCTCTCATCATTCTGCCGGATCCGATCCTGCGCCAGACCTCCAAGCCCGTCGAAACGGTTGACGACCGCGTCAAGCGGCTGGCCGACAACATGCTGGACACGATGTACGACGCGCCCGGCATCGGGCTCGCGGCGATTCAGGTGGGCGAACCGCTTCGCCTGCTGGTGATCGACATCTCCAAGGAAGAGGAAGACAAGGCGCCGCAGGTGTTTCTGAATCCCGAGATTCTGGCCGAGTCCGATGCCCGCAATGTCTATGAGGAAGGTTGCCTGTCGATCCCTGACTATTATGCCGAGGTCGAGCGGTCCGCCGAGGTGACGGTCCGCTATCTCGGCCTCGACGGCAAGATGCACGAAGAGACGGCGGACGGCATCCTGGCCACCTGCCTCTTGCACGAGATCGACCATCTCAACGGCATCCTGTTCATCGACCACATCTCCAAGCTGAAGCGGGACATGGTGGTGAAGAAGTTCACCAAGGCGGCCCGCAAGGCCATCGCGTGAGCCGGCGATGACGCTGCGCGTCGTCTTCATGGGGACGCCCGCCTTCGCCGTCCCGACCTTGCGCGCCATCCACGCCGCCGAACATGACATCGCCGCCGTCTACACCCAGCCGCCGCGCAAGGCCGGGCGCCGGGGCCTGACATTGACCCCTTCGCCCATCCAGACCGAAGCCGAACGGCTGGGGCTGGACGTTCGCACACCCTTGAATTTCAAGGATGAGGCGGAGATTACGGCCTTCGCGACGCTGGAATCCGATGTCGCAATCGTCGTCGCCTATGGCCTGTTGCTGCCGCGTCCGATCCTCGACGCGCCACGCCACGGCTGTCTCAATGGTCACGGCTCGCTGCTGCCGCGCTGGCGCGGCGCCGCGCCGATCCAGCGGGCGATCGAGGCTGGCGACGCCGCCACCGGCATGATGGTGATGCGCATGGAACTCGGCCTCGACACCGGCCCGGTGGCGCTGACGGCCGAAACGCCGATTGGCGAGACCGAGACCGCTGGCGAGTTGCACGACCGGCTCGCGGCGATCTCGGCCGATCTGATGGCCGAGGCGCTGCAAAAGCTCGAAGCCGGCACCCTGACCTTCGAGGACCAGGACGCGATCGCCGCGCGGACAGGGCGTGCGCCGCTCTACGCCAGGAAGATCGACAAGGCCGAGGCGGCGCTCGACTTTGCCGGGGACGCCCGGCTGATCGCGGCCAAGAGCAACGCCTTCTCGCCGTTCCCGGGCGCCTGGACGACGATGTCGTTCGGCGGCAAGCCAGAGCGGGTGAAGATCCTGCGTGCTTCGCCCGAGACGGGCGCGGGCGTGCCGGGCACGGTGCTCGACGACCACCTGCTTGTTGCCTGTGGTTCGGGGGCGGTGCGCCTTCTCGAACTGCAACGCGCCGGCGGCAAGCCGATGGCCGCGGACGACCTCTTGCGGGGGTCGCCCGTGCCGGCCGGCAGCGTCGCCGGCTCCACCTGATGCCCCGATACAAGCTCACTATCGAGTACAACGGCAAGCCCTATTGCGGCTGGCAGCGCCAGACCAACGACCCCTCGGTGCAGGAGGCCGTCGAGACCGCCATTGCCGGTTTTTCCGGCGAGCCTGCTGTGCTGTTCGGCGCCGGGCGGACCGACGCCGGCGTTCATGCCACCGGGCAGGTCGCGCATCTCGATCTGTCGCGCGAATGGGACTGCGTCGTCATACGCGACGCGCTCAATGCCCATCTACGCCGCGAGGCCGTCGCGATCCTCGACGTCGAGCGCGTTGATGAGGATTTCGACGCCCGCTTTTCCGCCCGCAAGCGGCATTATCTCTACCGTATCTTCAACCGCCGGCCGCCGCCCGTGCTGCTCGCCGGCCAGGTCTGGTGGGTTTCCAAGCCGCTCGACGTCGACGCGATGCATCGCGCCGCCCAGCGCCTCGTCGGCACCCACGATTTCAACACCTTTCGCTCCGCCCATTGCCAGGCCAAGAACCCGATCCGCACGCTCGAACGCCTCGACATCGTCAAGGGACCCGGCGACGAGATCCACATCCACGCCATGGCCCAGTCGTTCCTGCACAACCAGATCCGCTCCTTCGCCGGAACGCTGAAGCTCGTCGGCGAATACCGCTGGAGCGAGGAAGACGTCGTCGCCGCGCTGAAATCGCGCGACCGCATCCGCTGCGGCCCGGTCGCGCCGGCCGACGGGCTGTATCTGACGCGGATCGAATATGGCACGGCGCCGAAGCGCACACTGCCGCCTTATCCGGGCTAATATGGCCTGATCAGATCAGCGGAATGCCGGTCAGGTCCATCACCGCGCCATAGCTGACCAGGGCGGAGACGATCATCAAAATGGTGACCGCCACGGCGCCGCCCAGATCCTTGCCGGTGGCAAAGAAGATCAGCCGCACGGTGAGCGCGATCGAGGCGATGGTGACCAGCGCGCCGAGCAACGCCGTTCCGCCGCCCATGCCGACCAAAAGCACGACCAGCCAATAGGGCGCGAACACCCAGGCGAGCATGGCGCCGCCCCAATTGGTGGCGACCACCAGCGGCACGATCTTGCGGGAATAGCCGATCGGCTTGGCGACCAGCATCAGGACGAGGATCGGCAGCACCCATGCGAGAACATCGGCCAAGGCGTGCGCGCCATAGACGGCGACCGGCCCCATGTCGGTGGCCCGGCCCTCGCCCTGGACCGATTCGAACTCGATCCATGACAGCGCGATCGGCGGCAGCGCCACCACGATGGCCGAAAAGGACTGCCAGAAGCCATCGGCGGACAGATCGAGGCGCTTCAGCCCCTCGGCCCGGCCGGCCATCAGCAAGGCGGTGCCCGAGAAAAAGCGGACGATATCGTCGATGCTCGGCACCAGGTCAGGCGTGGGCGGCGAACCAGCGGGCGATGAAAGCTTCATAAATCCTCGTCAGTTCCTCGAGGTCGGACAGGGCCACCCGTTCATTGGCCATGTGCATAGTCTTGCCGACAAGACCAAATTCCACAACCGGGCAATAATCCTTGATGAAACGCGCGTCCGACGTTCCTCCCGATGTCGAGAGTTCCGGCTGACGCCCGGTGACATCCGCGACCGCGTCGATCAGCGACTGGGTCAAGGCGTCGTCCCGCGTCAGGAATGCTTCGGCCGGACGCTCGCGCCATACGATCTCGACCGCCGCCGCCTCGCGGCCGGGACGGAACCGCTGCGAAGCCGCGGCCGCTTCTATGCGCCGCGTCAGTTCCTCCTTGAGGCTCTCCGGCGTCCAGCGGTCGCTGAAGCGGACATTGAAGAACAGGCGCGCCCGCGCCGGAATGACGTTGACCGACGGATTACCGATGTCGATCGAGGTGATTTCGAGGTTGGAGGCCGGAAACTGCTCGGAGCCCGCGTCGAGCGGTTCGGCCATCAGCGCCTCGGCGATCGTAACGACCGCGCGCACCGGGTTGTCCGCCAAATGCGGATAGGCGACGTGGCCCTGCCGGCCGGTGACCCGCAGCTCGGCCGAGAGCGAGCCGCGCCGGCCCACCTTGATCATGTCGCCCAGTGCTTCGCGGTTGGTCGGCTCGCCGACGAGGCAGGCGTCGAAATCTTCGCCTCTCGCCTTGGCCCATTCCAAAAGCTTGGCCGTGCCGTTCACCGCCGGCCCCTCCTCGTCGCCGGTGATCAGTAGTGAGACCCGTCCCGCCGGGGCGCCGTGATGGACATGGCGCCCATAGGCAGCGACGAAAGCGGCGATGCCGCCCTTCATGTCGACCGCGCCGCGCCCGTAAAGCTCGCCATCGACGATCGCCGCCGAGAACGGGCCTTCCCGCCAATCGCTTATCTCGCCCGGCGGCACCACGTCGGTGTGCCCGGCAAAGACGAGATGCGGGCCGGACGCCCCGGCGCGGGCGAAGAGGTTTTCGACATCGGGCGTACCCTCACCGGAAAACACTGGGCGCTCGACCGCGAATCCAAGCGGCGTCAGCATGGCTTCGAGCGCGGCCAGCGCGCCGCCTTCGTCGGGGGTCACCGACGGGCAGCGGATCAGGCACGAGAGAATGTCGACGGGATCGGTCATCTTTGTCATGGCCGCGTCAGATAGACCAATTGATGCAGGCTCGCCACAGGCACGCGATAAGTCACCGTCACAGCTGCGGAAAATCGAGCAAAGAATGGTTTCGTCACCTTTCCGCCGCGAAGCGGACCAACGGACTGGGCGCGGCCGGTTTGTTGAGAGAAAAGTGCATGCGAGTGTTGGAGTTCATGATCCCAGCGACAAGGCGCGCCGTCACGGCGTCGACGTTCGCGATCGTCGCCATTGCGAGCCTTTCCGGTTGCGTCGCCGGCGGCTCGCCGCTGGCTACCGCCCTTGAGTCCGCACAGACCGATACGGCAACCGAGGCGGAGGTCGCCGCCCTTGCCACTGGAGTCGCCCCGTCCGACGGGGACGTGAAGATCGCGGCCCGCGAGGCGAAGCAAGCCACCGAGCGCGGCACGATCTCCGGCAGCGCCTCGCTCGACCGGATGATCGAAGAACACGCGCGCGAAAATGGTATCCCGCCGGCATTGGCCTATGCGGTCGTGCGCGTCGAAAGCCGCTACAATCCGAAGGCGCGCGGCGCCGGCGGCGTCTACGGCCTCAGTCAGATCAAGCCGGCGACGGCCCGCAGCATGGGCTTTTCCGGATCGGCCAACGCGCTCTTCGACCCGGACACCAACCTCACCTACGGCATGAAATATCTGAAGGGCGCCTGGGAACAGGGCGGCCGCGACGTCTGCAAGGCGTCGATGAAATACAAGGGCGGGCTGCGCACGACCCGCATGAGCGCCTCGGCCGCCCGCTACTGCTCCGCCGTCAAGGCGCATATGGCCGAGATCGTCAAACGGCGGCGGATGCCGGCTGTAGTCGAGGCGCCTGCCGAAGAGCCGGGCCTTATCGGAACGCTCGTCGCCGCCGTGACACCGTCGGAGGAGCCATCAACGTCTACGAAGACGAGGGTTCGTGCCGTTTCAGCCAAGCCTGTCCAGATAGCGGCGCCGAAGGAGGGGGCCGACCAGGTCGCTGTCGCCGCCGCGCCTGCCGCAGCGCCACGGGCCGAGAGCGCGGCGGCAACCGGCGGCCAGGCCGCGGTTTCAGAGGACGGTGAGGCCAAGGGCGGCCGCATCGCCGCCGCTGACGCAACGGTGGTCGCGGACGACGCCGCGCTCGCCGATCGCATGGCCGGCACCGCCGACAAATAGCGTCGGGTCAGTCGCGGTCGATGACGACCAGCATCGGCCCGAGCCGGTCGCGGCGGTAGTCGATGCCGGAACCGGGATAGTAGAGGCTCGACACCTTGCCGTCGAAGAACAGCGCATCGCGGCAGCCGAGCCGGTCCCGGAAGAACGTCGCGAAATCCCAGAAATTCACCGGCTTGCGGGACAGGACGAGGCGTACCGTCCGGCCGTCCTCGCTGGCGCAGACGCCGTTGCGAACGTAGCGGCTGTCGGAGCCGTCGATGAAACGGGGATGTAGCCGGCCGTCGATCAAGAGCATCGGCCCCGACTGTGTGGCGAGCTCCGGCGTGTGGTTGCCGGAGAGATAGCGCTCCGTATCGCGGACGTAAGCCTTGCCGTTCTCGATGAAGAACACCCCGTTCGGCTGCATCGAGAAATTGCCGCTACCGGTGCCGCGCACAGCCTGCTTCAGCACGCGCCCGTCCTGCACGGCGAGTCCCACCGCGCGGCGATCCTCGTGATACATGCCGGCGTTCATGATCAGCCGCACGCGCAGCTCGCCGACGCTCGCAGCGGCGCGCTCGAACGTCTCGTAAGGCTGTCCCGCCGCGTCCTCGGACCGCAGCATCACCGCGTAGCGGTCGAGCGGGACGTCGCAGACGATGTAATCGACGCCCCCGGCGGTTTCGGTCCGGCAGAGACCCTGATGGTCCGGCGGAATCGCCGGCGCCGGCTGCAACCAGCCGAACAGGCCGCCGAGCGCGGCGAGCGACAACGGCCAGAAGGATTGCAGTCTCGCCATCTCATCCTCGCTCAGGCCCGGGCTGATGCAGTCCGGCTAGTGCATCAGACTAAAAAGTGGAATCCGGTTTTGGATTATTCCGATGCTCAATCAAAATGTTAGAGCGTGCTTTGTGCGCCCGAACGGACGCACGGCACTCTACCCGCGTCAGTTGCGCAGCAGCTCGTTGATCGAGGTCTTCGAGCGCGTGCGCTCGTCGACCCGCTTGACGATGACGGCGCAATAAAGGCTCGGGCCGGGCTCGCCATTGCCCATCGGCTTGCCGGGCAGCGCGCCGGCGACGACCACCGAATAGGGCGGCACCTCCCCATAGCTGATCTCGCCTGTGGCCCGGTCGACGATCTTGGTCGACTGGCCGATGAATACGCCCATGCCGAGCACGGCGCCCTCGCGCACGATGCAGCCCTCGACCACCTCGGAGCGCGCGCCGATAAAGCAATTGTCCTCGATGATCGTCGGACCGGCCTGCATCGGCTCCAGCACGCCGCCGATGCCGACACCGCCCGACAGATGCACGTTCTTGCCGATCTGGGCGCAGGAGCCGACGGTCGCCCAGCCGTCGACCATCGTACCCTCGTCGACATAGGCGCCGAGATTGACGAAGGACGGCATCAAGACGACGTCCTTGCCGATATGGGCCGAGCGCCGCACGATGGCACCGGGAACCGCCCTGAGACCTGCCGCGCGGAAGCGCGTTTCGTCCCAGCCGGCGAATTTCGACGGCACCTTGTCCCACCAGGTCGCCCCGCCGGGGCCACCCTCGATGACCTGCATGTCGTTGAGCCGGAACGACAACAGCACCGCCTTCTTCAACCACTGATGCACCGTCCACTGACCATCGCCGCCACGGGTTGCGACGCGGGCCTCGCCACGGTCGAGCAGGTCGAGTGCCGCGTCGACGGCGTCGCGAATCTCGCCCGTGGTCGATGCCGAGACGCTGTCGCGGTCCTCGAAGGCTCGTTCGATCGTGGTTTCGAGAGCGGCGCGGTCGGGCGCGGTCATCGGCAAAACTCCTGAAAATCGGGGGGCTTCAGGGCCTCAAGACCCTGTCCAAATCGGCGCGGACCCTAGTTGAAGGGGGTGAAGCGGTCAATGAAACCGCACGGGCAAACCGAACGAGGCCTCGATAATGCAGCAACCACCCCGCGACCAGCATGGCTGGGATCCGTTTCCAAGTTCGCAGCGGGACAAGGAGGCCACCAAGGACCAGGAGCACACGCCGCAGACGCTGTCGCCGACCTACCGCCTCGCCTTCGACGACGCCGACTTCCTGACCCGCGAGGAATTGCGCGGCGTGCGCCTGCAACTCGAGATGATGAAGCCCGAGATGGCGCTGATCGAGGCGGGCATCCTGTCCACGGTCGTCCTGTTCGGCGGCGCCCGCATCCCCGAGCCCGGCACCGATGCCTGGGCGGCCAAGAACGACACCCAGAAGCGCAATCTCGAAGCCAACGCCCGCTTCTATGACGAGGCGCGCAATTTCGCGCAATTGGCCTCACAGCACTCGGCGGACAGTTCCGGCGGCAAGGAATTCGTCATCGTCACCGGCGGCGGCCCCGGCATCATGGAGGCCGGCAATCGCGGCGCTGCGGATGTCGATGCAGTGTCGATCGCGCTCAACATCACCCTGCCGCACGAGCAGGCGCCGAACCATTTCGCCACGCCCGATCTGTCCTTCAACTTCCACTATTTTGCGATCCGCAAGATGCACTTCCTGCTGCGGGCGAAGGCGATGGCGATCTTCCCGGGCGGCTTCGGCACCATGGACGAGCTGTTCGAGGCCCTGACGCTAATCCAGACCCAGCGGATGCAGCGCATCCCGGTGATCCTGTTCGGCGAGGAATTCTGGCGGCGGGTGATCAATTTCGAGGCGCTGGCCGAGGAAGGCACCATCGCACCCGAGGATCTCGACCTCATCACTTTCGCCGATACGGCGGAAGACGGCTGGAAGGCGATCCGGACGTTTTACGAGTTCTGAGGAGAATGCGAGACGCCGGCGGAGTGCCGCTCACGCAACCTCCGCCGGTCAGTCGACGCTCGCGCCCATCTGCGCGCGCAACTCGGCGCAGCGGTCGCTGACATTTTGGCGTGGCGTGAAAATGGTGAAGTCAAAGGGAGCCGGCGCCGCCGGCGTCAGTCCATAGTCAGCAGGCTGGCCTTTGCCCTCGGCGACTTCGACCATCTGCACCGACACCGCGCGCGATTGCGGCTCGCGCTCGGCCAGGATCACCGGCACCGCCCAGTCATTGCGGACATGACCGGAACCGGCGATCAGCACCGCGCTGCCGGTCTCGCCGGCTGCGCCGATCATGGCCTCTGCCAATGCCCCGTCACGGGCCCGTTGCACCAGCGTCATCGGCGCGATGGCACCGTCCGGCATCAACCCGCAATGGGCCTCGCGGATCGTTTCGGCCAGTTCCGCCGACTGCGCCGCCGGCATTTGATCGTCGAGGCTCCACCGCCGCACATTGGCGTCCGTGAGCGCCGTAACGCCGTCCTCGGCGATCGCCCTGACGGTCTCGCGATCGAGATTGCCCGCGCGGATCGGCAGATCGTTCGCCACCGCGGAGTCGAAGATTGGCCGATACAGCGAGAAGTCCGGCCAGCCCCGTTCGGACCATTGGAGACGCTCGGCCAGCGTTGCGAGATCCTTGTCATCGCCAGCCTCGAACCCCGCCAGAATGTCGGCGAAGCCCTGCGGGATCATTTCGAAGACCACCGAGGGCTTGGCGCCCAGCTTCGCCAGTCCGCCGATAATGTCGGACTGGATCAGATGATGATCGGGATTGTCGTGGATCTCGCCGAGCAGCACGTAGCGGGCACCGTGCGCCGCGCCCAACAGCGCGTCCTGGCTGGACGGCGTGCCATCGGCGCCGAAGACCTGGCCGACCAGCGGGTTGTCGGCGAAATAGGCGGACTGCCAGGCGGACCGAGCGGGTTCGACCGGTTTGTCGAGCATCGCGGGCTGGCGATCCGCCGAAGCGTCCCCGGCCGCCTCGGCGATCTTCAGAGCTTTGGCCTT
Source organism: Aurantimonas sp. C2-5-R2 (assembly GCF_036549495.1). NCBI lineage: Bacteria > Pseudomonadati > Pseudomonadota > Alphaproteobacteria > Hyphomicrobiales > Aurantimonadaceae > Aurantimonas > Aurantimonas sp. C2-5-R2. Next base: position 27,110 of record NZ_JAZHLJ010000039.1, on the reverse strand, counting down.
GGCGTCGCCGGCAGCGGCCAGACGCTGCAGCGAGTGCGCCGCTTTCGGCGCCGTCCGAGCGGGCAGAAGGCTGTTCGCGGGGATCGCCTCCGTCGTGCCGTCTCCGTCTTCATCGAAGGGCTCGACGGTCGCCACGGCAACGTCGGAAAACGGATCGTCGCCATCAGGGCGATAGGAAACCTCGACACGCGCTTCTCGGGCCGGGGGCACGAAATCGGCCGTCTTCGCGGCTTCGCTGGGGATCGGCGGCGTCAGGCGATCGGCGGCCCCGACGAAAACGGTGCCAAGACCTGCGAGCAGCACGATGCTGGATGGAACCCAGACGGAACGGTACAAACGGCTTTCCCCCCAAAGCTGATGGAACGCCCGCGAATCGCGCCACCATCGATCAGCAAGTGATCGGCACAGGATGTGGCGAAACTATTGCAGCAGCCGCCATTTCAAGGGAAAAGTGCCGAAAAACGCTAGTCAATTGCCGAATTCTTAGGATTTGCGTCGGCTTACCCTGCTGGAGAGGGGCAGACGGTCCGATTCTCGTGATCGGACCGTCTGCGTCGCCTCCCCAGGCAACTCCCGCCGCGTGGCACTGCGAATGGACTTCGCGTGCCCTCCTCGGGTTCCGCAGAATTGGCATACAGAGCCGTCCGCGGACGCGATAGGGACACGCCGCAACACCCCGATGCTTTCGACCCACATCCTCAACGAAGGCTTAAATTAGCTGTGGATGAGCGAGGCGGCCGTCACAATTTCGCGGCTATCGCTTGGTTAGGCCAACAGGTCTGCGGCAAGCCCGCGCGGGCCTCGAAATCGCCGATCGAGCGCCGGGTCTTGAAGCCAGCGAGCCCATCGGCGCCGCCGACGTCGTACCCCTTTGCCTCCAGTTTTGTCTGCATCCGGGCGACGTCGCCGCGCGTCATGCGATCGGTCTTCGCCCACCGCCCTTGCAGCGATCCCGCGCCTTGCATCCTGTCGGCGACATGGCCGACGAACAGGGCGTAGAGGTCGGAGTTGTTATACGCCTTGATGACGTAGAAGTTCGGCGTCGCGATAAAGGCGGGGCCGAAGCGCCCGGCCGGCATCATCAAATGCCCCTGCTCCGTCACCTCCTGCGGCGGAAACGGACGGCCGGAGACGCGGGTCACGCCGGCGGCGACGAACTCGGCGATGGGACGGCCGCGATCCGGCCCCTCATTGGCGCAGGAAACGCTGGCCGGCACGACGGCCTCGAAGCCCCAGTCCCGGCCCGGTTGCCAGCCGCTCTGTCGCAGATAATTCGCGATCGAGGCCAACGTGTCGGGCACCGAATTCCAGATGTCCTTCTTGCCGTCGCCGTCGAAATCCACCGCCAACGCGAGGAATTTCGACGACATGAATTGCGGCTGGCCGAGCGCCCCGGCCCAGGAGGATTTCATCTGCGAGGCTTGCAGATGCCCGTCCGCGACGATTTCGAGCGCCGCGAGGAGTTCGTCCCTGAACAACGCCTTGCGCCGCGACAGATAGGCCTTGGTGCCAAGCACTTCGAAGGCGTTTTCCGGGATCTTCGCGTTGCCGAAGGCCGATTCGCGGCCCCAGATTGCGACGATGATCGGCGCCGGCACGCCGTAGCGCGCCTCGATCCTGTCGAGCACCGACTTATAGCGGGCGAGGAGCTTGCGCCCGCTCGCGGCATTGGCGGCAACGGCCCGCTCGGAGAGATAGTCGGCGCCGCTCTTGAACTCGGCCTGGAAGTTCGTCTCCGCGACGGTTTCCTTCGAGCCGGGAAGCTGGAGGTCCGGCAGCTTCAAGTTCGGCGTCACGCCCTTGAACGCCGCGTCGAACACGGCGCGCGGCACGCCCCGCGCATTGGCCGCAGGCCATATGTCGGCTTCGAGGAAGGCGCGGAAACCGTCGGTCACCGCGTCGGCGCGGGCGGGCAGCGGCGCGGCGATCAGAATGGCGAGCGTGATCAGCGGGAGGAAAAGATCGCGAAACATCGCACAAGGGTAGCCGGGTCTATGGGGCGAGCCAAGGCGCTGTGCGGCCACCGTGGAGCCGAGCGCCTCTTTCGACGTCTTCCGGATTTGAAACAGAATTGCTAATTCTGTTTCATGATCTACTCGCTTCTGCCGAGCTCGATATCTCACGCTCCTAACCATATACGCTCGAAGACAGCTTCTATCAGCCGCCGTGAACCGTTGGCCTTTTTGACACGCATCCTCATGTGCAGACGCTGATCGATCAGTCGGAAGAGGACATCGAAGGGTCTACCTGCCACCCATCCTCGCTTTCTGGTCGACCAGACGCCATTCCCCCTTGCTTCGATGTGATTCATGCTCCCCGTCACACTGACCGAGGCCGACCATCCATTGTTGGCGGTCACGTTCAGGAAGTCAGCATTCTTCGCAAACTCGATCCGACACGTCCGGCAAGCGCCAGCATTCGTCTCGACCTGCTGCCAAGGACCCAGGAACATCTGCTCTTGCGCGTCCGCAACGACGACGAACGCTAACGTCATGGCCGCGGATATGCAGATCACCGGCATCCATTTCAGCATCCTCACAACTCCATCCCGCTCGCAATTAGAGATCCTACGCAACCAGTAGCATTGCGAACGGTCGTTCAGAATTGATCAATGGCAGAAGTGACTGCTCAAAGGGCTAGTCCAAAAAGGTGTTGATGGCTTGGAGGGGGCGGGAGGGTAATGGCTGCTTGCGACCTAACGGCTCTTAGCCGAGGAAGAAAATATCGTGATCAGCCCGGCGGCCGAGGTGAAATCTGCTCGTTCACCGGATTCGGGCCCATTGCCGCAGCTCCTGCTTCCCGATGATCTTCCGATCCACAGAGAACCCCACACATCCCACGGCCCATACGCCTGGATTCAGAGCACCGCCCGCGACCGCATCGCGGCGGCGAGCGTTCCCTCATCGAGATAGTCGAGTTCGCCGCCAACCGGCACACCGTGGGCCAGCCGCGTGACCTTCACGTCGAGGCCCTCCAGCTGGTCCATCAAATAATGCGCCGTGGTCTGGCCCTCGACGGTGGCGTTGACCGCCAGCACCAGCTCCTTGACGCCGCCGCGATGCACCCGCTCGACCAGTTGCCGTATGGTCAGATCGTCCGGACCAATGCCGTCGAGCGGCGACAACACGCCGCCGAGCACGTGATAGGCCGCGTTCAGCGCCTTCGCCCGCTCCAGCGCCCAGAGATCGGACACGTCCTCGACGACGATGACCGTCGCCTGGTCGCGCGCCGTATCGAGGCAGATCGTGCAGGGATCATGCGTGTCGATATTGCCGCACGCCGAGCAGACCGTCACCTTCTCCAGCGCCTCGGCCATCGCCGTCGTCAGCGGCGCCAGCAGCTGTTCGCGGCGCTTGACGAGGTGCAGCGCCGCGCGGCGGGCCGAGCGGGGGCCGAGGCCCGGCAGCTTGGCGAGCAGCTGGATCAGCCGCTCGATCTCCGGACCCGCGATGGTTTTCGCCATGAGAAAGATGCGTCCTTTCTAGAAGGGCAGCTTCATGCCGGCGGGAAGTTCGAGCCCGGCGGTCAATTCCTGGGTCTTCTCCTGGATCGCCACGTCGAGCTTGGCCTTGGCGTCGTTGTGGGCGGCGATGACCAGATCCTCGACGATGTCCTTCTCGTCGTCCTTCAACAGCGACGGGTCGATGGCCAGCGCCTGCATCTCGCCCTTGCCGCTCAGCGTGACGGACACGACGCCGCCGCCGGACTGGCCGGTGACGGTGATCCGCGCGATGTCCTCCTGAAGGCCCGCCATCTTTTCCTGCATGGCCTTGGCCTGCTTCATCATGCCCATCAGATCTTTCATGCCGTTCTTCTCCTAATCGTCATCGTCGTCCGAACGCTCGGACGGATCGTCTAATATGTCGTCATCGGAAACCTCGGCGGAAAGGTCCGCGGCGAGATCGACCGCCGCAGCGTCGCCGCGCAGCCGGACATCCAGCACCTTGGCGCCGGGAAACGCCGCCAGCACCGCCGCCACCTCCGGATCGGCCGCCGCGTCAGATAACAGCGTATCGCGCCGCGCGGTCGCCGTTTCCTCGAGCGTCGGCTGCCCCTCGCCGCTGGAGATCGTCACGACCCAGCGCCGCCCGGTCCATTCATGCAGCTTGCGCGAAAGATCGGTGACGAGGGCGCGCGGCGCCTCCGGCGTGAGCGCCACTTCGAGACGGCCCGGCTCCAGCTTGACCAGCCGCAGATAGCGGCGGATCGACACCTGCATCAAGGAATCGCGCTTGTCCTCGGCTAGCGCCACGAGGGCTTCCAGCGACCCGATCTCGACCTCGGGCGGAGCCGTCGTCGGTGCAGGGGCGGGCGCCGCCTGACGCGACGCCTGACCAGATGGCGCGAGCGACAGGCGCGGACGGGGCGGGGCGCCATTGCCGGCAAAGGCCGTCGTTCGATCCGTCTGGCGTTCGGATGCACCCGGCGATGACTGCGCCACACCCACGACCGGCGCGGCTTGCGCGTGTGCCTGCGCACCGTCGCCGCCGCTCTTGCCGCCGGCTAGCGCCGGCAGGCCCGCAAGGCCGCCCTCGCGGATCAAGCGGACCAAGTCGTCCGGGGACGGCAGATCCGCCGCATGGGCGATCCGGATCAGCGCCATTTCCGCCGCCTGGCGCGGCGATGTCGCGTTGCGCGCCTCGTCCAGCGCCTTCAAAAGCATCTGCCAGACCTGGCCGAGGGTTCGGATCGAGAGCGTCTTGGAAAATTCGAGCCCCCTTTCCGCCTCCATCGGCGACAGCGCAGCATCCTCGGCCGCTTCCGGCACGTAGCGCAGCGTCGTCACCAGATGGGTGAAATCGGCGAGATCGGCGAGGATAACCACCGGATCAGCGCCGGCGACATATTGCTCGCGCAGCTCCGACAGCGCCGCGCGGCCATCGCCCTTCATCAACATCTGGAACAGGTCGATGATACGGACCCGGTCTGCCAACCCCAGCATGTCGCGCACGGCCTCCGCCGTGACGGCGCCGGCGCCATGAGCGATCGCCTGGTCGGTCAGCGACAGCGCGTCGCGCACCGAGCCCTCGGCCGCGCGGGCGATCAGCCGCAGCGCGTCGTCGTCGACCGCTACGGCTTCGGATTCGGCGATGCGCTGGAGATGCGCCATCAGCGTCGCCGAATCGACGCGCCTCAGATCGAAGCGCTGGCAGCGGGACAGGACCGTGATCGGAACCTTGCGAATCTCGGTGGTCGCGAAGACGAATTTCACATGTTCCGGCGGCTCCTCCAGCGTCTTCAACAGGCCGTTGAAGGCCTGGTTCGACAGCATGTGGACTTCGTCGATGATGTAGACCTTGTAGCGCGCCGAGACCGGGCGGTAGCGCACCTGGGCAATGATCTCGCGCACATCGTCGATGCCGGTGTGGGAGGCGGCGTCCATCTCGACCACGTCGACATGCCGGCCCTCCATGATCGCCTGACAGTGAACGCCGAGCCCCTGCATGTGGATCGTCGGCTGGTCGATCGCGTCGGTCTCGTAGTTCAGCGCGCGCGCCAGAATGCGCGCGGTCGTCGTCTTGCCAACGCCGCGCACGCCGGTGAGCATCCACGCCTGGGCGATGCGGCCAGTGTCGAAGGCATTGGTGAGGGTGCGCACCATCGGCTGCTGGCCGATCAGGTCGTCGAAGGAGCGCGGCCGATATTTGCGCGCCAGCACGCGATAGGGCGTTGACTGCTCCGAGGCCGTTACGGCCGGGGTATCATCGGCCATCACGCCCCCTTCCCGCCGGCCGAATGGCCAACGACGGCAAAGTGTGGACGGATGGAAAACGGCATGACGCGACCCTGGACGGAATGCGGCGGTTGGTGGGCCGTTTCTCCGACGTATGACGCCCCGACGCAAGCCATTCGATGTCGAAGCGGACGGTTCCAACGATCAGCGAGCATTCCCGGGGTGCGCCGCAAGTGCGCCCGGCGTATATCGTCTCCGCCCCCCGGTGACCAATGATTCGCGAAAGAGAATACCCATGGCACTCGCGCAATATCAGAAGATGCGCCGGCTGAGCCTGGCCGTGCTGTTGCTCGCCGCCTTCGTTCTCCTGCTTTTCGTGGGGGCCAGCGGAAACGAAGAAATCCACGACATGGTCGAGGCGATCGGTCTCGGCTTCATCGTCATCGGCATTATCGGGCGAATGTGGTGCACGCTCTATATCGGCGGCCGCAAATCGGCGGAAATCGTCACCACGGGACCCTATTCGGTCACGCGGAACCCGCTTTACGTCTTTTCCAGCATCGCGGCCGCGGGTGTCGGCGCGCAGACCGGCAGCGTCACCATCGCGCTTCTTTTTCTCGTTGGCTGCGCGGCAGCCTTCCACATCGTGATCGTGCGGGAAGAATCGTTTCTAAAAGACGAATTCGGCACATCCTACGGCCGGTATCGGGCCACCGTGCCGCGCTTTCTGCCGAAGCCGTCGCTGTTCCGGGACGAAGCGGAACTGCGGGTCCAGACGAAGCTGGTCTACCGGACCCTGACCGATGGGTTGGTCTTCTTCGTCGCCATGCCGGTCTTCGAGTTGATCGAGCTTGCGCAGGCAAGCGGATTGCTCCCGGTCTTCCTGCGGCTGCCATAGGCGCGCCGCAGCGCCGGGCCGGCCGGTGGCCGGTCCGCGTCGAACGATCGCGCTTGGCGGGAAAAGGTGGGAGGCTGGCACGATGACCCGTGCCGTGGCTCGTTGGGGCTGCTTCCTTCCGGACCTGACCCGGTTGGCGAGTGGCTCGTCCACCACCAACCTCCCGGCCTCCATATCGGCGATCGGCGCCCTAATTGCAAGACGAATGCCCTGCGAAGATAAGGATCTCAAACTATGCGAGCCTTCGAACTCGACCCTCGTCTTGCCAGGGACACGACGATGATCGGCAGGCTCGGGCTCAGCGAATTGCGCCTGATGAATGATCGCCGCTGGCCTTGGCTGCTACTGGTGCCGCAGCGCAACGGCGTCACCGAGTTCCACGACCTCACCCCACTCGACCAGACCATGCTGACCTTCGAGACCGGACTCGTTTCCAAGGCGCTGAAGAACCTCACGGGCGCCGCCAAGATCAATATCGGGGCGCTCGGCAATATCGTGCCGATGTTCCACCTGCACATCGTGGCGCGGCGCGACGGCGACCCGAACTGGCCGAGGCCGGTGTGGGGATACGGCACGGCCGAGGCCTACGAAGCAGAGGCGGCCGATCGATTTGCCGCCGATATACGGGATGCGGTGTTGCCCGCATGAAGGATGACAGCGCACAAGCGGCCGCGCAGGAACTGAGCGGACTGACCGGGTTCGCCGGAAACCGCCTGTGGCGCGACGGCGAACGGCGCAATGGCGACAGTCTGGCCGCTGCGCTGGAACATACAGACGCCCGCATCTTCCTCACCCACGACGGCCAGTGGCTCTGCCGTACCACAGACGCCTCCGCGCCGGACCCGAGTTTCGCGAAATCCGAGGCTGTCGAACGCGGCGCGAATCTGGATGATTGCGTCCTGCTCGGCTTCGACCCGGCCGGCCGGCCATCGCTCGCCGCCGCGATCGACGAGACGCCCGCCCTGACGGACGACCTTGCGTTGATCGGCCTTCGCTCCATCGCCATGCAGGCGTTCCTCGATCCCGATACCGAGGGGCAACTCGGTCAGGCAGCGCACCTTCTCGGCTGGCATGCCAAGAATCGGTTCTGCGCCCGCTGCGGCAAACCGACCGCGACGGAGGCAGCCGGCTATCGGCGTCGTTGCACCGGCTGCGGCGACGTCGTCTTCCCGCGCACGGACCCGGTGACGATCATGCTCGTCCACGATGGCGAGGGCCGTTGCGTACTCGGTCGCCAGCCGCATTTTCCAGAGAATTTCTGGTCCTGTCTCGCCGGCTTCGTCGAAGCTGGTGAAACCGTCGAAGCCGCCGTCCGGCGCGAAACCTTGGAAGAATCGGGCCTTACGGTCGGATGCGTGCGCTATCTCGCCTCGCAGCCCTGGCCGTTTCCCGGCAGCCTGATGATCGGCTGCGTCGCCCAGGCAACCAGCCGCGACATCGATTTCGACGCCGAGGAACTGGAGGCCTGTCGCTGGTTCGCCCGCGACGAGGTCCAGGCGATGCTGGAGGGCCGGCATTTTAACGCATTCGCCGTGCCGCAGCGCTTCGCCATCGCCCACCACCTGATCAAGGCCTTCGCCGACGACGTCCTCTGACGCCGTCGGTGCGGCTCAATTCTCCGGCGCTCCATTACCGTAGAGCCGCTCCGGCGCGGCCTCGTAGACGCCCATGATCTTGACGTCGTGGGTGAAGAACGACAGCTCCTCGAACGCCAGGCGAAGCGACTCGTCCTGCGGATGGCCTTCGACGTCGGCGTAGAACTGCGTGGCGATGAAATGCCCGCCGATCTGGTAGCTCTCCAGCTTGGTCATGTTGATGCCGTTGGTCGCGAAACCGCCAAGCGCCTTGTAGAGCGAGGCCGGTAGATTGCGGACCTCGAACACGAAGGTCGTCACCGTGCGCCCGCCTTGGGCGGCCCAGAGATCGGCTTCCTGTGCGCCAGGTTGCGACAGGATGACGAAGCGGGTGATGTTGTTGGCCGAATCCTCGACGTTCCGTTCGAGGATATCGAGCCCGTAACGGGTGGCTGCCAGCTCCGGCGCCAGCGCCGCCATCGTCCGGTCGCCGGCTTCCGAGACCTCCCGCGCTGCACCCGCCGTATCGCCGGAAACCACCGGCTTCCAGCCATTGCCGCGGATATATTTCCGACACTGGCCGAGCGCATGAATATGGCTCTGGACGCTGCGGATTTCGTCCCGCCCGACGCCGGGCAGGGTCATCAGCTGGAAATGGATCGGCATGAAATATTCGCCGACGATCTGCAGGCCCGAATCGGGCATCAGATGATGAATGTCCGCGACCCGTCCGGCCAGCGTATTCTCGATCGGGATCATCGCCAGCGCCGCCTCGCCGGAGCGCACGGCGTCGAACGCGTCGTCGAAGGATGGACAGGGCAGCGGCGTCATCTCCGGATGGACGACATGGCAGGCCATGTCGGAATTCGCCCCCGGTTCGCCCTGGAACGCGATTCGTTTCGTCGCAGCTTCGCTCACGCTTCAACTCCATACATGGTTCGCGCCCGGTCCAAATCGTCCTGCCCGTCGACACCCAGCGGCACCGCATCGACGATCTCCGCGTCGATACGCATGCCATCCTCGAGCGCCCGCAATTGCTCCAGCCGCTCGCGGATCTCCAGCGTCGAAGGCGGAAGCCGGACGAAACGCTCTAGGCCGGCTCGCCGGTAAGCGTAGAGACCGACATGGTGATAGAGCGGCCCCTCGCCCCAGGGCGCCGTGGCGCGGGTGAAATACAGCGCTTTCAACCGGGTCGGCCCGATCGGCGAGCCGACCAGCTTGACCACGTTGGGATTGGTCTTTTCCGCTTCGTCGCGAATCGCCACGCACAACGTCGCAACGTCGCAGCGCGGGTCCTCGAACGGCGCGAGAACCTGACGAATCGCTTCCGGCTCGATGGTCGGAAGATCGCCCTGCACATTCACCACCGTCTCAATAGCGCCGTCGGGATCGAGACGCGTCAGCGCCTCGAAGATGCGGTCGGAGCCCGACGGGTGCTCGGGCGAGGTCATCACCGCCTCGTGCCCGGCGGCCGTGACGGCGGCCCTTATCTCCTCGGCATCGGTCGCCACGACGACCCGGCCGATGCCGGCCGCCTCGGCCCGCTCGGCGACGCGCACCACCATCGGCCGACCGGCGATATCGGCGAGCGCCTTTTTCGGCAGCCGGGTGGAGCCGAGGCGCGCGGGGATGAGCACGAGAATCGTCATGGGCTCCGCATGAACCGAAAAGATTGGGCGCACGGACGCTGAAATTGCGCCCGCGCGGCGAAAAAGGCACCGAAACCGCCTCTTACAGCTGTTGCCATCAAACCGCAAAGGACCTAGGTTCCGCGCGTTTTTCGCCAGTGGATTGTGGCGGCGTCGCGCCGTCTTTGCAGAGGGACCGTCCCACCAATGAATTCCTTCGAGTTCAACAAGATCGTGGGTGCCGTACTCGCGACGATCTTCGTCCTGTTTGGCGGGAGTATCCTCGCCGAGGGGCTCTTCCACTCCGAGGCCCCCGAAACCCCCGGCTACGAGATCGTCGCGGCCGAAGCGGACGCCGGCGGCGCCGAAGGCGGCGCGGCCAAGGCCGAGGAGGCGCCGATCGCCACGCTTCTGCAGACCGCGGACGCCGAGGCCGGCGCCGAACAATTCAAGAAATGCGCCGCCTGCCACACGGCGGAAAAGGGCGGCGCCAACAAGGTCGGACCGCATCTCTGGGACGTCGTCAACCGTCCGATCGCCTCGATTTCCGATTTCGCCTATTCGGCCGGGATGACCGAGTTCTCGCAGGGTGGTTCGGTCAACTGGGATTACGAACATCTCAATGGCTTCCTGAAGAACCCGAAAGGTTACGTGTCCGGCACCGCGATGGGTTTCGCCGGCCTCAAGGATCCCGAGGCCCGCGCCGAGCTGATCGCCTATCTGCGCACGCTTGCCGACAGTCCGGCGCCGCTGCCGGAGGCGCCGGCCGAGGCCGCCGCGCCGGCAGAGGCAGCAGCCGAGGGTGCCGCCCCGGCTGAAACCGCCGCGGCCGATCCCGCGACGACGACCCAACCAGAGGCCGCGACCGCCGACGCCCAGGCCCAGGCGCCGGCGGTGACCGACACGAACGCGGCGCAGGCCGCACCTGGTGCCGAGGCCGCGCCGACCCAGGCGGCCGAGAGCGAGGCTCAGGCGCCGGCGGCGGAAAAGCCAGCCGAAGCCGCGCCTGCCGAAACCGCCGCACAGCCGGCGGCCGAATCGGCTCCCGCAGCGGAACAACCGGCCCCGCCGGAAGCCGCGGCACCAGCCGCCCCGGCAGCCGCCGCGCCAGCGCAAACGGCTTCGGTGTCCGGTGATCCCGAGGCCGGCGAAAAAGCGTTCCGCAAATGTGCGGCCTGCCATGCGGTCGGCGAAGGCGCGAAGAACAAGATCGGTCCCGAACTGAACGGCATCGTTGGCGAAAAGATCGCCGCCGTCGAGGGATACAAATTCTCCCCGGCTCTGACCGAATATGCGGCCGAGCATCCCACCTGGACGGTCGAGGAACTGACCGCCTGGCTGACCGACCCGAAGGGCACCGTGCCGGGCACGAAAATGTCCTTCGCCGGCATCAAGAAGCCGGAGGATGTCGCCGATATCATCGCCTATCTGGCGAGCTTCGACGAGAACGGCGCCCAGACCGGAAACTGACCGCCGCGCTCCAGCCGTGATGACAGACGAATCCAGGAAAGGCCCCGGTGCGCACCGGGGCCTTTTTGATGGGGCGCTGTCAGCCGACGCCCCCGATCGGTCGCAAGACGGCGTCATTCCATGACAGTGGATTCGACCCCATTGGGTTGTTTTTCTGTCTCTCGCAAACGAGGTTCGCCCACATTCAGGGCGGGTATTGCTGGGCCAAAAACCCCGATGCAACCCTTCCGCGAAACGCCGAATATCGCTGTCCAGAAGACATCAGAACGCCGGACCCTGCGACAAAACCGGAGCCGTTCTCAGCGCTGAACGCTGAGGTTTACGTAAGAGCACGTGCCACGTTTTATCGCTCAACGATCGAACCGGCCGTCCATCAGTAGCTTTCGCGCGGTGCGAGCTCGTGCATTACCCGCCCGTGCGTCCCGTTTTACTTCTTCCCAATTGCGAGGGAGGTACTCAGCGGGGAACTCTTCGAGCACGCTGCCCTGTTTATATTCGTCAATGATCTGTTGTCCCGTTCGTCGACGATATCGCTCGTCTCGTTGACGCCGAGTGACGTTTCGTCCGCGCCGGACGCGACGCTCTCGTCCGCGTTCGCGCTCTCGTCGGTCTCGACGCTGACGCCGCCGCCGCTCCCGCGCTCTTTCTCGTTGCTGTTGGCGTTCGCGCTGGCGCCGACGCCGTTGTTGGCGTCGTCGCCGTGCCCGGCGCGCCCGCGCAGCCGCACGGGCTCGGGCTACCGCTGCGGGGACCGGCATGGCGTCCCTCCTCTTAGCGCGGCCCCCAGTCGGATGTTCCGTCGGCCCAGATGATAAGGTAGTTGCGATAGGGGACGTTGTTTAATGGACCCTCGAAAGTCACTCGAATGTCGAAGCGAACGCCGTCCATGACGTTCTCCTCACACTCGTCAGCGTCTTTTTCGATTGACGTCGACTCCGCGTCTGACTCGATGATCGTGAATAGTGGTGCGGTGAACCGGTCCTTAATTCCCCACCGCTCGTTCCGCAGTCGGCACGGCGGATCGAACACGTCCCAGTCGAAAAAGAATGTCACAGAGGCCAGAGTCATCCCCAGCAAATTCTGGGCCGAGAACTTCCACGTCGTCGACCCGCCGGGCTGCGGTTCCTCAAGGCGAGCTGCGGTGAGTGTCTCGAAACTGCCCTGTTTCCTCACGTGCTGCATGTACGCTTCGAAGGCTTGCTTTGAATCCGACATAGCGCTGGGTCTCCGTGATGGCCGTGAGCTGCTTCACCTCTTATCGTTCACATCGCAGCCGCGTGGCCGCTGGGATTAACATCGCATTCGATGGAAATCGTGCCGTGCGAATAAAGTAACAATATCATCTATCGTACGTCGGTCAAGAATGTTGTACAAACCGGCCGTAGCGGCATAATGGGGGTTTATTGACTCGCCTTCGGCCTGAAATTTTGCAGTCAGCTTCAGCTGTCACTGCGGCGGCTTCCCCAGCCGATTGTATTAAGAGTTCGTCCGGAAAGTTATTCATTTCAAACAGAACCTTCGCAGCATGAAGCGGATTGACGCCAGTTTGAGGAAGGCGAGCGCGTTTCGCGACAGGTTCTCGAAGTCTTTGGACAGCCTGCGGCATCGCCCCAGCCATGCGAACGTCCGTTCGACCACCCAGCGTCTCGGCAGAACCTCAAAACCCTTGGCTGTGTCGGATCGCTTGACGATCGCGGTCGCAAGTCCGGGCATGGCTTTCTTCTGACCCTTGTCGAAGACAGGTCCCTGATAGCCGCCGTCGGCAAACAGTTTCTTCAAGAACGGATAGCGCCCGAACAGCGTCCGCAGGACCCACACACCGCCGTCGCGATCCTGGATGTCGGCCGGATGAACCAGCGCATGCAGCACAAGACCTACCGTATCGACGAGGATATGGCGCTTCCTGCCTTTGACCTTCTTGCCCGCATCATACCCGCACGGGTCAATCCGACGCCCCCTTTTTCAGCGCCTTTGACGCTCTGGCTGTCGATGATGGCCGCCGTCGGGCTGGCTTCGCGGCCCATCGCTTCGCGGCATTTCACGTAAAGTTCCTGATGAATACGACCGAGAGTGCCATCCCAGTTCCACAGGTCGAAATAGCTGAACAGTGTGCTTTTCGGCGGCAGGTCCTTCGGCAGGGCCCGCGATTGGCAGCCGGTGCTCAGAACATAAAGCAGGCCGTCGAGAACCTCCCGGACATCGACCTCACGCCTGCGGCCGCCGCGCTTGGCAGGGGGGATCAAAGGCTCGACCAGCGCCCATTCCGCATCCGTCAAATCGCTCGGATAGCGCTGACCATCCCGATTGTATTTCCCGCGGTTCACTTTCGTCCACATCGCTTCCACGCCCTGGTCGAATCAAATCGACCGCATGGAATCACAAGCGATTCATATCATTCAAATTCTTTGTGGACTGACACTTAAACCTGCAAACCAACTTGCCTAACGCTTGAGCGCCATTAGTGTAGGTGCATGTCGCCTATGCTAGCCCGAGCTGGAGCCGCCATGTGGTCTCGCCTGATTGCCGCGGCCTTCGCGGTGCTCCTGCTGTATGTCCCGGCCTTCGCTGACGTGAAGGACAAGGTTGCAGCGCTCGCGCCTTCGAGCCTGGTGCTCGTACTGGACGCAGAAGGCAACGAGTTGGTCGCGCAGAATGCCGACAAACCCTTCGTTCCCGCTTCCGTGGCCAAACTTGTCACGGCATGGCTGGCCATGGAGGTGCTCGGCGGCGACTACCGCTTCGAGACCCGCTTCTATCTGGACGACGACAGAGTGCTTTACGTGCGCGGTGGCGGCGACCCGTTTCTGGTCTCCGAAGAGCTGGCGCTGCTCGCGCCCAGGCTCCTCGCCGAAACCGGCACAGAGCCTTTCGCCGGCATCGTGCTCGACGCGAGCTATTACCCCGCCGATCTTCGTATTCCGGGTATCGAGGACACTGACGAAGCCTATGACGCGCTGAACGCGGCGCTCGCGGTTAACTTCAACACGATCAACGCTGTCCGAAACGGCAAGACCGTCCGCTCCGCCGAAGAGCAAACCCCGATCACGCCGCTCGCGATCAGCCAGTTCCGGGCACGCGCTCCCAACGGCCGGAGCCGCATCAGCCTGGCCAAAGAAGATCCCAAGGTAAGCGTGCGGTATGCCGGCGAATTGCTTGCCGCCTTCATCGAGCGCGCCGACGGCAGCATCGAGGGCGAGATCTCGGTCGGCTCCGTCCCCGCGGGACTGGAGCCGGTTTACGTGCACCGCCAGTCGCGCGATCTCTCCGAAATCTTGAGACAGATGCTCATCGGCTCGAACAACTACATCGCCAACCAGGTCTTCCTGGAGATCGGCGCCAAACGCCTGGGCGGGCCGGTCAGCCTTGAGAAGTCGCTCAAGGTCGCGCGCGCGAGCCTCGCCAAATACGACCTCGCCGAGGCCATCCAGCTAGAGGAAGGCTCCGGCATCAGCCGCAACAACAGCTTCACCGCACGAGGCCTCGCCAAGGTGCTCGACCGTTTCGCGCCCCATGCCGAACTGCTGCGCAGCACCAGGAAAGGCTCCCGGTACAAGACCGGCACCTTCTCCGGCGTTCGCACGCTGGCTGGATACGCCAGAACTTCCAGCCACGGCGACGTGCGCTTTGTCATCTCGCTGAACAGCGGGCCCGGCAAGCTGCGGTTCCGGTTGCTCGAGGCCATCGAGCGCGAACTGTAGACGAGGCGGCTGGCATTCAGGCCGCCGCCTATCCCCGCCTCGGATCGGAAACGGTCATTCGTTCTGCTCGTGACCTGACCATTGCTGGACGAAAGCCCTGACCACTCACGTCACCGATTTGCGTAGATCCTCATGTTCGAGAACCACAACGGCCCTCGGTGCCATTGATGTCCATTAAGATTTGGTCAGGTGACTTCCATCGAACGATGGCCATAAATGATCCGGATTCTTTTGGGATTCCCGGATTGTCTTGGGATTCAAAGTCACGCGATCCAACCGGAGGCCCCGCCCTTGCCACTGCCGACGCGCGCCGCCCGTCTCGCCTGCCTTGTCGCGATCGCCTTCGGGCTCGGAACCGCGCCGGCCCTTTCCCAGGACAAGACCGACGCGGCCATACCGACAGCGACGGACAGTCCGACCGCTCCGCCCGCCGCCGTTGCCGCCGCCGTCCCCGAGGCCGGGGAGTGGCAGACTTCGTCGTCGCTGATCGGCCCGTCGAAATACCCCGCCGACTTCAAGCACTATGATTACGTCAATCCCGATGCGCCGAAGGGTGGCACGCTCAATTCCGTCGCCATCGGCTCCTTCGACAGCCTCAATCCCTTCGTCGTGCGCGGCACGCCGGCGGCCGGCCTTGCCGTCTTCGGCGGCGGCATCCTCTACGATACGCTGATGGAGCAGTCGCCGGACGAGCCGGGGACGGCCCATGCGATGATCGCCGAGGCGATGCGCCACCCGGCCGACTTTTCCTCCGTGACCTTTCGATTGAACCCGAAGGCGCGCTGGCACGACGGCGAGCCGATCACCGTCGAGGACGTGATCTGGAGCTTCGAGACGCTGACGAAGCTGCATCCGCAGTGGTCGGCCTATTACAAGAACGTCACCAAGGCCGAAAAGACCGGCGAGGGCGAGGTCACCTTCACCTTCGATCAGGCCAACAATCGCGAATTGCCCCACATCATGGGCGATCTCACGGTTTTGCCGAAGCATTGGTGGGAGGCTACTGGCGCCGACGGCAAACCGCGCGACATCGGCGAGCCGTCGCTGGAAAAGCCGCTCGGCTCGGGTCCTTACAGGGTCGGCAGGGTCTCGACCGGCAAGTCGATCGAATGGGAGCGTGTTCCCGACTATTGGGGCGCCGACAACCCGACCCGTGTCGGCCGCTACAACTACGACAGCATCCGCTATGTCTACCTGCGCGATGCCAACGCGGCGTGGGAGGCCTTCAAGAAGGGCGGACTCGACGACTGGCGGCTGGAAAACATCTCCCGGCGCTGGGCCGAGGGCTACGACTTCCCGGCGGTCAAGAACGGCCAGGTGATCCGCAAGACCATCGACAATGCCCAGGTCCAGTCGATGCAGGCCTATGTGTTCAACAACCGACTGCCGAAATTCCAGGATCGGCGGGTGCGCAAGGCGCTGACGCTGGCCTACAATTTCGAGGAGATGAACCGCACGCTGTTCTTCGGCCTGTATCAGCGGATCGACAGCTATTTCGACAACAGCGAACTGTCCGCGACCGGTCTGCCGAGCGAGCGCGAGCTGAAGTATCTCGAGCCGCTGAAGGGCCAGATTCCCGACGAGGTCTTCACCGATGAGTTCACGCTGCCGGTCTATGGTGACGCAACCTCGGCGCGCAATTATCTGCGCGAGGCTCTGGGCCTCCTCAAGGAAGCCGGCTACGAGCTGAAGGGCACCACGCTGGTCGACGCCAAGACGGGCGACCCCCTCACCGTCGAGTTCCTCGGCAACGACCCCTCGGACAACCGGGTGCTGGAGCCCTTCGCGCGCCAATTGAAGCGTCTCGGCATCGAGACCAATGTCCGCATCGTCGACACCAACCAGTATATCGAGCGGATGAACAATTTCGATTTCGAGGCCGTCGGCATGCGCTATCCGGGCCAGTCGCTGTCGCCCGGCAACGAGCAGCGCGACTTCTGGAGCACGGTCGCCGCCGACGCGCCCGGCAGCCGCAACTATGCCGGCATCAAGAACCCGGCGATCGACCAGCTCATCAATGACATCGTCTACGCGCCGAGCCGAGACGATCTCGTCGCCGCGACGCGCGCCCTCGATCGGGTCATGCTGTGGGAATATTATGTCGTGCCGCAGTGGTACAAATCCGAGGACTGGCTGGCCTATTGGGACAAGTTCGGCATGCCCGAGAAGCAGCCGGCCTATTCCGGCATCGATTCCTTTTCCTGGTGGATCAAGGCGGCCGAGAAAGACACGGCGTCGGCAAACTGATGGCCACCGCGCTGAGCCGCCTCACCCGCCGCCGCTTCGGCCAATTGGCGCTGGCCGCCGGCGCCACCACCGTCCTGCCGCGAACGCTCTTCGCCGAGGTGGCGACGGAAACACCGCTGCACGGCCTATCGGCCTTTGGCGAGCTGAAATACGGCCCGGACTTCACCCATTTCGACTATGCGAGTCCCGAGGCGCCGCAGGGCGGCCAGATGAACCTCGCCGTATCGAACTGGACCCTCAATCAGTCGCCCTCGACCTTCGACACGCTCAACACCTTCGTGCTGCAGGGCAACGCGCCGCCGCGCATGGAGAGCCTTTACGATGCGCTCATGGTGTCGTCGCTCGACGAGCCCGATGCGATCTACTGTGCCCTCGCCGAGAGCGTCACGGTCTCGAAGGATCGCAACAGCTTCACCTTCAAGCTGCGGCCGGAGGCCAAGTTCTCGACCGGCGAGCCGGTCACCGCCGCCGACGTCGTCTTCACCTACGAGACGCTGAAGGAACTCGGTCATCCCAGCCTGCAAGTCGTGCTGCGGGCGGTGAGCGAGATCGTCGCGGACGACGCGCGGACGGTTCGGATCGGCTTTTCCGGCGAACAGAGCTATCAGGACGCACTGAACGCGTTCGGTATCCCGGTCGTCCCGCGCGCATTCTTCGAGGATAAGGAATTCGACCGCGTGAGCGGCGAGGCGATCCCCGGCAGCGGCCGCTTCGAGATCGCCCGTTCCGAATTCGGCCGCTTCATCGAATATCGCAAGCGCGACGACTACTGGGCGAAGGATCTGCCCTTCGCCAGGGGTCTCGACCACTTCGACATGCTGCGCATCGATTTCTTCCGCGACCGGCAGCCGGCGCTGGAAGCGTTCAAGAAGGGCATCATCACCTTCCGCGAGGAGTTCACCACCAAGGACTGGGCGACGGAGTACGATTTTCCGGCGGTGACGAGCGGCGCGGTGGTGAAACGGGAGTTCCCCGGCGAGGAGCGGCCGAAATTCCAGTGCTGGGCGCTCAATCAGCGGCGGACGCGCTTCGCCGACAGCCGGGTGCGCCATGCGATCAACATGTGCTTCGACTTCGAGTGGACCAACGCGAACCTTCTGTTCGGCCAGCGCATTCATTCCAACTCGCCCTTCCAGGGCTCGGAATTCGTCGCCGAAGGCAAGCCATCAGAGACAGAGCTTGCGCTTCTGGAGCCGCTGCGGGGTGAAATACCGGACGACGTCTTCGGCGAGGTTTGGGTCCAGCCGGTCAGCGATGGCAGCGGCCGCGATCGTGTGATGCTGCGCGAGGCCACCCGGCTTTTCGCCGAGGCCGGCTGGACGCGCCAGGGCAACCGGCTGGTCAACGAAGCGGGCGAAGCGTTTCGCCTGGAGTTCATGACCCAAGGCCAGGAACAGCAGCGCGTCTACGCAAAATTCATGGAAACGTTGCGCATGATTGGCATCGACGCCTCGACCCGGCTCGTCGACGCAGCGCAATATCAGGATCGGGTGAACCGCTTCGACTTCGACATGATCCTCGCCGCTTTCAGCCTCAGCGCGACCCCGACCCGCGAGAGTCTCACGCTGTTCTTCGGCAGCGAAGCGGCGGACCGTCCGGGCGCCTACAATTATCCCGGCATGACGAGCAAGACGGTTGATGCGCTGCTGGCGAAGGCGGGCTCGGCCAACAGCCGCGACGATCTGGTGACGGCGATGCTCGCCCTCGACCGGGTGCTGCGCTGGCGCCTCGACTGGCTGCCGAACATCAATGCAAATGTTCACCGCGCGGCCTTCTGGAACATCTTCGGCTTCAAGGACACCAAGCCGGACTATGGCTGGCCGGTGGAAAGCCTTTGGTGGTTCGACAAGGAAAAGGCCAAGGCGATCGGCCGCGCCTGAGAATTCCGGCCCGTCGCGCCGCGGCGGGGCCGCGTTTTGCGATCCCCGCAAGGCGGGCTATCAAGATCAACCACGTCGTTCGGTCGCGAATCGGCCGGCTCGCCTGACATCTCGGAGACGATTCCCCGCACATGGGCGCCTATATTCTTCGCCGCATCTTGCTGATGATCCCGACGCTGATCGGCATCATGGCGATTTCCTTCGCCGTCATCCAGTTCGCCCCCGGCGGACCGGTCGAACAGGTCATCGCCAGCCTGCAGGGTGAGGCCGGCGGCGCCACCGACCGCGTCTCCGGCGGCGGCGGCGATTTCGGCAGCGGCCAGGGCGGCGGCGAAAACTCCGGTTACCGTGGCGCACAAGGCCTCGACCCGGAATTCATCGCCCGGCTAGAAAAACAATTCGGCTTCGACAAGCCGCCGCTGGAACGCTTCGGCAAGATGCTGTGGGACTATAGCCGTTTCGATTTCGGCGAGAGCTATTTCCGGTCGATCTCGGTGCTCGAACTGATCCTGGAAAAGATGCCGGTGTCGATCTCGCTCGGTATCTGGATCACGCTTCTATCCTATCTGATTTCGATCCCGCTCGGCATTCGCAAGGCCTTGAAGGACGGCTCCGCCTTCGACGTCTGGACGTCGGGCGTCGTCATCGTCGCCTATGCGATCCCCGGCTTCCTGTTCGCCGTGATCCTGATCGTGCTGTTCGCCGGCGGCTCGTTCTACGACTGGTTCCCGCTGCGCGGCCTTCTCTCGGACGGCGTGCGCGGCGACTGGTGCGCGCCGTGGTCGCCGGCCTTCGATCTGCCGAACTGCGCTACTCGGACAGTCCCCGACTATTTCTGGCATCTGACGCTGCCGCTGATCGCGATGTCGCTGTCGGCCTTCGCCACGACGACGCTGCTCACCAAGAACTCGTTCCTCGACGAGATCCGCAAGCAATATGTGACGACGGCGCGGGCCAAGGGGCTGTCGGAGCGGCGCGTCCTTTACGGTCACGTCTTTCGCAATGCCATGCTGATCATCGTCGCCGGATTTCCCGGCGCGTTCATCTCGGCATTCTTCGCCGGCTCGCTGCTGATCGAGACGATCTTCTCGCTCGACGGTCTCGGCCTGCTCGGCTTTGAATCGATCTACAAGCGCGACTACCCGGTGGTCTTCGCGACGCTCTATATCTTTTCCCTGATCGGTCTGGTGACGACGCTGATTTCCGACCTCACCTATACCTGGATCGATCCCCGCATCGACTTCGAAAAGCGGGAGGTCTGATATGGATGACGCTCTCAAAGACCGCCTGGAGGAGAACCGGCACCAGCCAGATGCTGCGACCGAGGCCGCTCGCATCGCCGAGGAGCAGACCAGCGGCATCGCCCAGATGGCGCCGGAGTC
The DNA here is from genome assembly GCF_036549495.1 of Aurantimonas sp. C2-5-R2. NCBI lineage: Bacteria > Pseudomonadati > Pseudomonadota > Alphaproteobacteria > Hyphomicrobiales > Aurantimonadaceae > Aurantimonas > Aurantimonas sp. C2-5-R2. The sequence continues at coordinate 6,659 of NZ_JAZHLJ010000039.1, read as the reverse complement.
GGAATTCGTCCGGCGACCGCGCCTGTCGCCGCTGAACCAGCGGCGCTGGCAGAACTTCAAGGCAAACCGACGCGGCTACTGGTCGCTGTGGATCTTCGCCTTCCTCTTCATCGTCACGCTGTTCGCCGAGTTCGTCGCCAACGACAGGCCGCTGTTGGTCGAATACAAGGGCGAGTTCTACTATCCGGTCGTGGTCGACTACCCCGAGGAGGTGTTCGGCGGCTTCCTGCCGGTCACCAACTATCGCGACCCCTTCGTGCAGGACGAGATCGCCGCCAACGGCTGGGCGATCTGGCCGCCGATCCGCTATTCCTTCCAGAGCGTCAACAACGAGATCCCGACGCCGGCGCCCTCCGCCCCCTCCTGGACCTTCTCGAAGGAGGAACGCTGCCAGCGCTATCCTCTCGGCGTCGACGACCCGAATTGCAGCTTCGGCAACATGAACTGGCTCGGCACCGACGACCAGGCACGGGACGTCGCGGCGCGGCTGATCTACGGCTTCCGGATCTCCGTGCTGTTCGGCCTGATCCTGACCGCCGCCTCGGCGGTGATTGGCGTCGCGGCCGGCGCCGTCCAGGGCTATTTCGGCGGCTGGATCGACCTTCTGTTCCAGCGCTTCATCGAGATCTGGTCGTCGATCCCGGTGCTGTATCTTCTGCTGATCATCGCCGCGATCCTGCCGCCCGGCTTCTGGATCCTGCTCGGCATCATGCTTTTGTTCTCCTGGGTCGCCTTCGTCGGCGTCGTGCGGGCGGAATTTCTCAGGGCGCGCAATTTCGAGTATGTCAACGCGGCGCGGGCGCTCGGGGTCGGCGACTGGACGATCATCACCCGCCACCTTCTGCCGAATGCGATGGTGGCGACGCTGACCTTCCTGCCGTTCATCCTCAACGGCTCGATCACCACGCTGACCTCGCTCGACTTCCTCGGCTTCGGCCTGCCGCCGGGCTCGCCGTCGCTCGGCGAATTGCTGGCCCAGGGCAAGAACAACCTGCAGGCGCCCTGGCTCGGCTTTTCCGGCTTCCTCGTGATATCCTTGATGCTCTCGCTGCTGGTCTTCGTCGGCGAGGCGGTGCGCGACGCCTTCGATCCGCGCAAGAGTTTCGGATGAGACGATAAGGATTGGCGAAAAATGAATGAGGTTCGTCGCAAGACAATTGAACATGTGCCGACGGGTCATCTTCCAGCCGATATGCGGGAAGGACTGGCACCGAACGCGCTTTTGACCGTCACCATCGTAGAAGAGGTGGCGGAACGCTCCGATTCGTCCGAAAAATTGCCGAAATATCTCCGCTACTGGGGGATCGCAGCGCACAAGAATACGAGCGTCGCAGAAGCCGTGACCCGTATCCGCAAACTTCGGGACGAATGGGATTGATGGACCATCCGTCGGTTTATCTTGATACCAACATCGTCATCAGATTGATCGAGTATCGCGATGAAGAGGTTCAGGCTTTCTTGCGAAGTGTCCATGCGCGTAATGGCATGGTCGTAAGCAGCGAGGTAACGCTCGCGGAAGTGTTGGTGCTCCCAATCAAAGACCGGGATCATGAACTTGTCGCACACTATGAAGGTTTCTTAACGACCGGAGATGGTATCGTCATTGTCCCCGTAGGTCGCACTGTGCTGAGGAGATGCGCTGAACTGCGCGCTGAGTTCGGTGGTCGGACACCGGATGCGATACACGTCGCATCCGCGATCGAAGCCGAATGCCAATATTTCCTGACGGCCGATCGACGAATTCGAGCCCCAACAACATTGGAGATGCTGGACATCGGCACACTGCCGGATTGGAACACCTTACCTTGAGCCACGATCACAACCATTCGCACGGCTTCACCGGCCACACCGCCGGAGCCAATGAGACGCGGATCGGCATCGCCGCGCTGCTGACCGGCCTGTTCATGGTCGCCGAGGTGGTCGGCGGCCTGATCTCGGGCTCGCTGGCGCTGCTCGCCGACGCCGCGCACATGCTGACCGACTTCGCCGCGCTCGGCCTCGGCTGGTTTGCCTTCCGGCTCTCGCGGCGGCCCAGCGACGAGCGCCGCACCTTCGGTTATCACCGCTTCGAGGTGCTGGTCGCCTTCGTCAACGGCCTGGCGCTGTTCGTCATCGCCGGCTTCATCGTCGTCGAGGCAGTCGATCGCCTGCGCTCGCCCGGCGACATTCTCGGCGGCACCATGCTTGTCGTCGCGATCGGCGGGCTGATCGTCAACATCGTCGTCTTCGCGATCCTGCACGGCGCCGACCGCGACAACCTCAACATCCGCGGCGCGGTTCTGCACGTGCTCGGCGATATGCTCGGCTCGGTCGCGGCGATCGTCGCGGCGGTTGTGATCCTTGCCACCGGCTGGACGCCGATCGATCCGATTCTGTCGGTGCTCGTGGCCGCTCTCGTCCTCGTCTCGGCGTGGCGGCTCGTGCGCGATGCCGGTCATGTGCTCCTCGAAGGCGCGCCCGAAGGGCTCGACATGGCCGACGTCGAGCCGCATCTGGTGGAGAGCGTCGCGGGACTGCGCGAGGTCCATCACGTCCACGCCTGGTCGATCACGCCGGAGCGGCGCATGGCGACCCTCCACGCCTGCATCGAGGAAGCGGCGGACGGCACGGTGGTGACACGCGCGATCAAGATGGAATTAAAGCGCCGCTTTGCGATCGGCCATGCCACGGTCGAGATCGAGCGCGATTGCTGCGCGGACCATGACCATGCGCACCCGCACGCCGACGCCCATTTGAAGGATCGATCCGCTTGAGCCCGATCACCGCCGCAACGGCCACTTCCCGCGACCCGCTCCTGTCCGTGGAGAATCTCTCGGTCGCCTTCCACCAGGGCGGCAAGACGCAGATTGCCGTCGACGATATCTCGTTTTCGATCGGCAAGGGCGAGACGCTGGCGCTGGTCGGCGAATCCGGCTCCGGCAAGTCGGTCTCGGCACTGTCGATCCTCAAGCTCTTGCCCTACCCCTCCGCCAGCCACCCCGGCGGCGCCGTGATGTTCGACGGCGAAAACCTCATCGACGATGACGAGCGCGATCTGCGGAAGGTGCGCGGCAATCGGATCTCGATGATCTTCCAGGAGCCGATGTCCTCGCTCAATCCGCTGCACACGATCGAGCGGCAGATCGGCGAGATCCTGAAGATCCATCGCGGCCTGCGCGATCAAGCGGCGCGCGAGCGCACGCTGGAGCTGATGCGCCAGGTCGGCATCCGCGATCCGGAAAAGCGGCTCGGCGCCTATCCGCACCAATTGTCGGGCGGCCAGCGTCAGCGCGTGATGATCGCCATGGCGCTCGCCAACGAGCCGGACCTGCTCATCGCCGACGAGCCGACGACGGCGCTCGACGTGACGGTGCAGGCGCAGATCCTGGAGCTCTTGAAGAACCTCCAGGCCGAGCGGCGCATGGCGATGCTGTTCATCACCCATGACCTCGGCATCGTCCGCAAGATCGCCGATCGGGTCTGCGTGATGTATCAGGGCAAGATCGTCGAGGAAGGGCCGACCGAGCGGATTTTCGCCGATCCCCAGCACGCCTACACGAAACATCTTCTCGCGGCCGAACCGAAGGGCCGCCCCCCCGCCGCCAACGCCAACGCGCCGGTGGTGATGGAAGCGGAAAACCTCAAGGTCTGGTTTCCGATCAAGACCGGATTCTTCCGCCGCACCACCGACCATGTGAAGGCCGTCGACGGCATCGACATCACTGTGCGCGCCGGCCAGACCGTCGGCGTCGTCGGCGAGTCGGGCTCGGGCAAGACGACGCTCGGCCTGGCGCTGTGCCGAATGATCTCGTCCGAAGGCGAAATCCGCTTCGAGGGGGAGCGCATCGACGAACGCTCGTTCAAGGCGATGAAGCCGCTGCGCGAGAAGCTGCAGATCGTCTTCCAGGACCCGTTCGGTTCGCTGTCGCCGCGCATGAGCATCGCCGACATCGTCGCCGAGGGCCTGGCGATCCACGAAAAGCGGCTGACGCCCGCCGAGCGCGACGCCCGCGTCGTCGCCGCCCTGGATGAGGTCGGGCTCGACCCGGCGACGCGCTTCCGGTTTCCGCACGAATTTTCCGGCGGCCAGCGCCAGCGCGTCGCCATTGCGCGCGCGATGGTGCTCAACCCGCGCTTCGTCATGCTGGACGAGCCGACCTCGGCGCTCGACATGAGCGTCCAGGCACAGGTCGTCGACCTCCTGCGCGACCTGCAGAAGAAGCATGACCTCGCCTATCTCTTCATCAGCCACGATCTGAAGGTCGTGCGGGCACTTGCCAACGAGGTCATCGTCATGCGCAACGGCGTCGTCGTCGAGCGCGGCCCGGCCGAGGACATCTTCGACCGGCCGCAGACCGATTACACCAAGGCGCTGATGGCGGCGGCCTTCGACATCGCCGCCGTGCCGACCGAGGTCCTATCCCAGTGACCAAAGGCCATTACCGCGATCAACTCGCCGACCAGCATCTGGATTTCCGGGTCATCGAGACCGAGACCCTGCATAACGGCTTTCGGCCGCTCCAGGCGACGACGCTCCATCACGAACGTTTCGACGGCGAAGGCGAGCTGGGACCGCTGCGGCGGGAATATCTCGCCACCGGCGAGGTCGTCATCGTCATCCCATACGATCCCGCGCGGGACGCCATCGTCGTCATTCGCCAGTTCCGCATCGCCGCCGCGCTGGTGCTCGATCTGGCGGCGGCGCTGGAATTGCCGGCTGGCATCGTCGATCCGGGCGAGGACGGCGAGGCGGCCGCCCTGCGGGAGCTTCACGAGGAAACCGGCCTCACAGCTCAGGCGATCGAGCGCTGTTACCGGATCCTGTCGTCGCCCGGCCTGACCACCGAGCACGCGACGATCTTTCTAGCCATCGTGGATGCGTCGGACCTCACCGAATCGGCCGGCAAGGACGGCGAGCATGAGGACATCCGTCCGATCCTCGCCAAGGTTGACGACTTGATCGCCGCCGTCGACGACGGCCGCATCGAAAACGCCTTCCTGGTCGGCTGCGCCCATTGGTTCGCCCGCAAGGGGCGTGCGCGGGCGCAGGTGCTGTCCGGAACACTCGACAGAGAGGACGAGCCTTGACCATTCTCCTGTCCGTCACCGGTTTCGATCCGATGCGCTGGCGGGCGGCACTCGAAGCGGCCGGCGGCGATCGCCCGATCGTGCTGGAGCCACAACAAAGCAGCGCCGATACCGCGATCGACTACGCCGTCGTCTGGAAGCAGCCGCCGGGGCTCCTGGAAAACCTGCCCAACCTCAAGGCGATCTTCTCGCTCGGCGCGGGGGTCGATCATATTTTCGCGGACAAGCGGCTGCCGGACGTGCCGGTGGTGCGGATCGTCGCCGAGGATCTGTCGAGCCGGATGAGCGAATATATCGTCTGGCGCGTGCTCGATCATTTCCGCCGCGGTCGCGCCTATCGCAGCCAGCAGGCGCAGAAGATCTGGCACGAGCGGATGCAGCCGGCGGCCCGCGAAATCACCGTCGGCTTCATGGGCTTCGGCGAACTCGGCCAGGACGCCGCCGGCAAGCTGAAACCGCTGGGCTTCCGCATCGCCGGCTGGAGCCGCACGCAAAAGACGGTCGCGGGCGCCGAAACTTTCGCGGGCCAGGCCGGGCTCGACGGTTTTCTCGCCGCGACCGACATTCTCGTGGTGCTGCTGCCGCTGACCGCCGAGACACGCGGCATCATCGATGCCGGCCTGTTGTCGCGCCTGAAGCGGCAGACGCCGCTCGGCGGCCCGGTCCTGATCAATGCCGGCCGTGGTGGCCTGCAGAACGAAGCGGCGATCCTCGACGCGCTTGATCAGGACATCCTGTTGGAAGCCTCGCTCGACGTCTTCAACGTCGAGCCGCTGCCCGCGTCAAGCCCACTCTGGACCCATCCGCGCGTCTTCGTCACGCCCCACGCCGCCGCCATCTCCGATCCCGATGCGTTGGCCCCGGAGGTCATGCGTCAGATCGCGGCGCATGAGCGCGGCGAGAAGCTGCGCGGCGTGGTCGATCGCGCGGCGGGCTACTGAACCCGCGCCGCGGCGGCGGCGTCATGTCCGCTCGATCCTGGATCCAGAAACAGTCGAGGACCCGATCGGGTGATCGGATCCTCGGCATCGTTCATTGAGGAATGGGCCTTCGAACCGGGGGATGACGGCGGACGCCGCCGATCATCCAGGTTGGAAAGAGGANGATCGGGTGATCGGATCCTCGGCATCGTTCATTGAGGAATGGGCCTTCGAACCGGGGGATGACGGCGGACGCCGCCGATCATCCAGGTTGGAAAGAGGATCAGAACTCCTCCCAGCTGTCGGATTCGGCCTTGGGGGCACGGGCGGCACCGCCCGTTCCGGTGGTCTTCATCTGCGGCACGCCGCGCGACGGCGTGGCGGAACGGCCAGATTGAGCAGGATTGGAACGCGACCGCGAGGCCTGGCCCCGCCCGGTGCCGGTCGAGCCGGCGGTCTTGAACTGCGCCATCGCATTGGCCAGGTCCTCGGTTTCGTTGGACAAGGTCTGGCTCGCCGCCGTCGCCTCTTCCACCATCGCCGCGTTCTGCTGCGTCACCTTGTCCATCTGGTCGGCCGCCCCGGAGACTTCCCTGAGGCTGGTCGCCTGCTCCTTGGCGCTCACCGCGATGGTCGAAATCAGCTCGGCCATCGAACTGACCTCGGCGACGA